>JAYFRK010000593.1:0-11973 GCA_034925975.1 Clostridium sp. | reverse complement strand
AAATTAATGTGGTAAGAGGAGTAATTGTTTATGAAAAATTCTAACAAATCCTTTAAAGTGCTTGCTGTATCTATTGTATTATGCTTGGTTAGTATGATAGGAGCTTCTTTGGTACAATCTTCATGGGGCAACATTACAATTAAGGAAATGAGTTGGGAAAGTCCATCAGGGCATCAATTAAGTGCTTATCTCTACAAACCTGTAACAGCTACAAAGGATACTCCGGCACCAGCCGTAATAACTATAGAGGGATGGTATAATAACAAAGAAATGCAGGATGCATATACTGTGGAACTTGCTCGTCGTGGTTATGTTGTGCTTTCTTTAGATATGCATAGCCATGGCAATTCAGAAAGTCTTCCTGCTGACAAGTTGTATGATGGTGCCGTTGGAGTTGACGGCGGAGTACAGCTAATTGCTTCATTACCATATGTTGATGAAGGGCGAATAGGAATTACAGGACATTCAAGTGGAGGTACTGCTGGCAATATGGCTGTGGAAATAGACAATAAGAGGGAAATACCATTAATCAAATCTATTTTTCTTCAGGCTGCTGACTGGCAGGATGATCGTGGGGGAGATCATAGCGGTGATTATGGAAATAGAAGTGTAGGTATTATTGCAAGTAAACATGATGACTTTTACTTTGGAACCTATGACAATGAAGGGAATATGCTTACTGCTCCTAAAGATTTTATTCAAACTGATGGTGCCAAAAAGTTTCTAAACTTTAATGAGGATATTTCTACTTTTTCGGGAAAAGCTGAGCCAGAAAAATACTATACTCGCAAAATTAATGGTGTGGAAGCCATTCGTGTTATCCATACTCCTTCATTTATTCATCCTTGGGTTACTTTTTCCAAACAAGGTGTATCCTATGCTGTTGATTTCTTTGATAAAACTTTAGGTGCTCTAAATTCTATTTCAGGAAATCAGCAAGTTTGGCAATGGAAAGCACTTTTCAATTTAGTAGGTTTAATAGGGTTCTTTATGTTTATGATAAGTTTTACAATTGCTATGTTGGAAACAAAATACTTTGGTGTTCTTAAGGCGGAACAAAAAGTAGAGGCAGCGGTAATAAGAGATAAAAAAGGGTTAATGTGGTTCTGGGTAGGACTACTGATTAGTGCAGTATTTTCAGGTTTCAGCTTTTTGATTGTAATGGCTTTGGTTTATTCTCACACGACAAATATATTTACTCAAACAGGACCTCTTACAATTGGAGTATGGTCTGCAGTTTGTGGTATATTTAGTGTAATAGTTATGACAATATCATATAAATTTTATGGTAAAAAGCATGGATTATCACTCAATGATAGTGGGATTGTGCTTAATCGAGAAAAAGTATGGAAAACAATTCTGCTTTCTATTATTGTTATTGTATGTTCCTTCAATTTAGTGTTTTTTGCACAATATTTCTTTAAAACAGATTTTCGTTTTTGGGTATTAGCCGTAAAAGCATTTCAATCTGATAAAGTTTTAATTGCACTTCGATATTTACCGCTATTTCTTATTTTTTATGTGATTAATTCAATCTCAGTTAACTGTTTCAACTACAATTCAATAGGAGGAAAGAAAAGCTGGGGCAACATTGCAATAGTTGCACTGTTTAACTCCTTGGGATGCATAGTAATTGTAGCAATTCAGTATGTTGCATTCTTTAGTACTGGATTCCAGGTATGGAGGGTTACTGAAGGAGATCGTATAGGACCTATATGGTTGTTCCCTGTAATTGTGATTTTGTTTCTTGCTGCCATTATTTCACGCATTATTTACAAAAAAACCCGCAATCCATATTTGGCAGGAATTATTAATGCTATGTTTGTTACAATGATTAGCTGTTCCAATACTACAACAATTCTCGGCGCTGCCACTCTGATTGCTACAACATTTTAATGCAGATTATCTTATGAAGCACAGCAGGCAAGTATAGTTATGATTTAATTTTAGTAGTAAACTTAAATAGATTTAGAAAAATAGAAACTTTATTTGTTATTAACATTATTAGAAATTGCTAGAATCTAGATAGTAAAATACGGTAATATCTACACTTTTAGGTCCTCAATGTAGTTAATTACACTGAGGACCTTTGTTTAACTATGTTTAGTAATTGCTATTTACAAAATTAAACAATAGCTATATTGACAAAAGTAAATATAAGTACTAAAATACATACATATAAATGTATGTAAAGAGGGGTGATATTTTGCCGCGTAATAAATATCCAGAGATTACAGAAAAGCGTATATTAGATACTGCAACCAAACTTTTCCTTGAAAGAGGATGGGAACAGACAACCATACAAGATATCGTTGATGAGCTGGGAGATTTAACAAGAGGTGCATTCTATCATCATTTCAAATCTAAAGAAGATATTATTGATGCTGTACTTAAACAACTTTCTTTTGTAAATGATCCATTTGAAAAGACTAAAAAAATGGTTGGTTTAAGCGGTTTGGAAAAACTTAAAATGGCATTTTTGCTTTCCTTTGCAAATGAGGAGCAATTAGATGCTATTAAAGCTATTCCATCTGTATTAAGAAGTCCAAAACTTATTGCAAGTCAATTGCAAGAATGTATTAGATCCGGGGCGCCAGATATACAAAGATTTATTGAAGAAGGGATAACTGATGGGTCTCTTTCAATTCAATACCCTAAGCAAGCTGCTGAAACTTTAATGATATTAACAAATATTTGGCTTAGCCCAATTATTTTTTCAGTAGATACAGGAGAGTATATGCAGAAGGTAAAACACTTGCAGGAGTTGCTTAATGGGGTCGGTTTGCCGATTATTGATGACAAGTTGATAACAGTCCTTGAAACTTTTCATAAAAAAGTCTGTAATTAAAATATACTGCCACATGGCAGCTTATTTTTGTAGATATACATACAGATATATGTATGTATATCTGTATAACAATTGTTTTGGAAAAATGAGATTTTGATAATTCTTATGCACAAATTTAATTAAATGGAGGTAAAATAAGCATGGAACAAAAAATTGAAAAGTTCATTGATGGAGTATTAGATAGTTTAGCACCGCAATTATTCACATTAAGTATTATAATAGGTATTGTTCTAATTATTTTAGGAATTTCTTTCATCGTTAGTAAAAGATCGAAAAACAACATAGGAACAATAAGTATTGCAGTTGGAACAGTAGCTATTCTTAGTGGAGCTATACAGATGTTTTTCTAATATTAAAATATATAGAGGTATTGTGAAAAGAATAAAATCTAATAGATTTTAAATAGGGTTAATCTATTATAATGAACTTTTAAAAACACAATGTTTTAGAATCATATCTATAACATTGTGTTTTATTATTTTTTAGCAATTATTTAAATTAAATGATTGAATGCTTGATATAGAAGTTTTTCCATATTAAGTTTATTTACTATTAATAGAACGTAAAAATTCTTTACTTTCTCTAGCTATTTTCTCAGGAGAATACAAGTATATAGAATGTTTACCAGGAATATAAATTATTTTTCCTGTATCAAATTTTGCTATATACTCATTGAAGAGTTCAATCCTTTTATTAAGACTTTCTGACTTTCTCTTTTTTTCTTCTTCGCTTAAAGGGGTTGCAATAAAAGCGCAAAGAGGTGTTTTAGTTGGTAAATCTAGAGCTACAGATTTTTTTGAATTTTTTTCTAAGGAAATACCTTCATTGATTATATCTTTATTTAATAATTTTTTATATGTTAATGCTTTGTACAGATTTTTATCATCCTCAGATAAAAAATCACTATTTAGAATAGGTTCTTCAAGATACATAGAAGGTATTAATCTGTGAATTCCCAATTTTGTAACAAAAGAGTATTTCTTCATCATAGAGAAACTAGATTTAATTTTAGAGGCTTCTTTTGTATCAGAAAATGCTTCAACGTAAACATCGGGATAACTAATATCGAGACCTATTATGGCTTTTACTTCTTCTGGATATTTTTGTGCCCAATATATTGCCTCTAATCCAGATACTGAGTGAGGGAATAATACATATGGAGGCTTTTCTCCTGCTAGGGATAGGGCTTTTCTTGTTTCGGCAAGAATTGTATCAATATCTCTTGAGTCCTCTGAAATATCACTAAATCCATAACCTGCTCTATCCACAATTGCAATTCTATACTGGTCAGACATGTTTTTATATAATGCCTTCATTTCAACTATAGGGGCAACATTACCTAAACCAGCCATAAATACACAGGTAAAGTTTCCCTTACCTTCTGCATATACATGTAAATTTTTATTATTAACTTTTACTAAAGTGCCGGGAGGATTTAGTATATTAGATTCTTTTTTTAATTGTATTTTGTTATTAATTACAGAAAAAGAAATAAAAATTATAAGTAAACTAATGATACCAATTGTAATAAACTTAAAAGCTTTTAAAAGCTTTTTTAGTATCTTCTTCATCTTATACACCATCCTTATTTTATCATAATAATAAATGAGCAATTAAGCTGTTAGCTTGACTATAGCTTATACTATATAGCTTAAATGAACCTATATATAACCTTAAGATAACTTTAAGTTTCAATAAGTGCCAATTTATGTATTCCTATGCTATAATTTGAATATAAAAGGGGGAAAAATAAGTTATGTATTCAATGAAGCATAGAAAAATATTATTAGTTGATGATGAAGCTGAAATATTAAAAATGGTGGAAATCATATTAAAAAAAGAGGGATTTTTAAATATATATACCGCTTTATCTTGCAAAGAAGCTATGGATAAATTAATAACTAATAAGCCGGATATTGCAATACTTGATGTTATGCTTAGTGATGGAGATGGATTTTCATTATTTAACGAGTTTAAGAAACATTGTGAAATCCCCGTTGTATTTCTTACAGCAAGAGGTGAAGCTGAGGATAGAATTTTAGGATTAGGTCTTGGCGCTGATGATTATATAGTTAAGCCATTTTTACCAAAAGAACTTACTTTACGGTTAAATGCCATATTGAAAAGAACATATGCTAAAAGTATAGAAAGAGAAGCTCCTATTATATATCTTAATTCTTGTGTGGTTGATTTAGGTAAAGCTGAAGTAGTAAAAAATAATGAAAAATACTATTTAACTGCAAAAGAACATGCAATTTTGTATGCACTGCATGAAAATGCAAATAAAATTGTTACAATAGACACACTCTGTGAACGTGCATGGCAAGAAAATTCCTATGGATATGAAAATACTTTAATGGTACATATAAGACATATTCGTGAAAAAATAGAAGCCAAGCCGTCTAATCCTAAATCGCTAGTAACTGTTAAGGGGCTTGGATATACCTTAATAACGAAAAAGTAGGTGACTATATGAAAAATAAATCGTTGAAATTTATTCTAAGGTATATAAGTACAATAGTTTTAATAACATTGGTAGTAATTCTTTTAAATTATTTAATGATTGTATATTTTGTACGCTATAGCCCTTATACTGAAGAACCTATTAAAACTGTAAAAAACATAGCAATAGAAATGAATGAAAATAGTAATACGTTATCATTAGAAACATCAAAAATGATAAAAAGCAAAAATATATGGGTACAGCTTATTGATAAAAATGGACATGTTATTTATAGTAACAACACAGGTAAGGATATTCCAAATTATTATTCTCTTAAGGATATTGCAGTAGCAGCTAAGGGATATATTAATGATTATCCAATTTTTTTGTGGGAGTGCAAAGAAAATTTAGTTATATTGGGGTATCCTAAGAAGTCTATAGACAAATATAATTGGTTTATACCCTCGAATAGTAAAAATGCTGCACCAAGGACTTTTATATATATAATATTATTTAATGTAGGCATTATAGTTATAGTGTCAATATGCTTAAGCAGAATATTAAATAGACCATTAGAGAAATTGATAAAAGGAGTTTTTGATTTAAAGAGAGAAAAAAAGGTGTGTTTAATGGAAAAGGGTATATATAAAGATTTAGCTAAAAGCATAAATGAAACATCAAAACTTATTATAGATAAAAATAATAAAATTAAGCTTCGTAATAAGGCTATTGAAAATTGGATAGCTGCAATTTCTCATGACGTTAGAACGCCTCTGTCCATGATTTTGGGATATTCTGCAATGATTGAAGAAGATGATACTTTATCAGAAGAGGTTCATTCAGAAGCAAAAATAATAACTGAAAATTCTATAAGGCTCAGGGAACTTATTGCAAATTTAAATCTTGCTACTTCATTGCAATATAATATGCAGCCATTATCATTATCCAGTGTTAGGCTGAGCAATATTGCAAGAGAGGCAATGGCAAGTTGTATTAATAGTGGAATTCTTCAAAATTGCAGCACGGATATAATTATAGAAGATGAAAGTATAGCTGTAATGGGAAACAAAAACCTGATTTTGAGAGCTGTAATTAATATAATAACGAATAGTGCTAAATATAATAAAGAAGGGTGCAATATAACAGTAACTGTCCCTAAAATAACTACTGATAGTATATATGCTTCTATAATGATTTCAGATGATGGTTCTGGTATTTTACAGGATAAAGTAGATAAAATAAATGAGGATGATTATTTTTATACTCAAATAGATCAAAAGCATGGGTTAGGGCTAATTATTGTTAGAAGTATTGTAGAGGCACATAACGGAGAACTTGTAATTAAAAATAGAAAAGACAAAGGAGTAACTGTAATTCTTAAAATTCCAAAAGTAGATTAAAGTGTAGAAATGTTATAAGGGTGAAATAAATCTATATAGAGTATTACTAATAAAAGTAAGGAGGAGTTATAAATTATTATTCAATGGATTGTTTTGGGCCTTTTTTCCTGTTTTATAGGATTTTCCTATATTAAATATTGCAAACTTAAGACAAGGGTAATATCAATAATTATACTTCTTATAATATCTTTGGTTTTAGTTCTACCAATATTTCCTTTTTCAATTTTTACAATTTTAGGTTTGTTTTTATTTGAAAAGTTGTGGATTTTATTGGCATTAGTTTTATTTATGGAAATGTTTATAAATAAAAATAATAGAATATTACTGATTATCTTTGGGATTATCTCTGTAATTATATATTTTTTCCTTCGTACTGTGATTTAAGTATATCATTAAACTATTATTCACTAAAATATTGCAACAATAAATAGTAGTTTAAAAATAAATAATTAGGGGACGGTTAACCTATATTATCTAATTTAGAATGTTGAATAAGCACCTTATTTCATGTCAATAATTCAAATAATAATCATGAAATGAGGTGCTTTTATTGCCTAGAACCGAAAGAAAAAAAGCTGATAATGCCATATACCATGTAATGATAAGAAGTATAAGTGAAGTAAAACTTTTCAAGAATAGTAGCGATAAGGATGAATATCTAAAGCAAATGAAATACTACCAAAAGATTTATAAATTCAAAGTATATGCTTATTGTTTAATGAATAATCATGGGCATTTTATAATAGATTCTAATGGAGCGGACATATCAGAAATAATGCATTGTTTAAATTTTAAATACGCTATAACATTTAACCGGATGCACAAAAGACATGGGCATCTATTTCAAGATAGATTTAAAAGCAAAATAGTGGATTCAGATAGATATTTGATTGTATTATCTGCTTATATCCACAATAATGTATTAAGTATAAGAGAATATGAAAATTGTCCAGAAAAATATAAATACTCAAGCTTAAAAGTGTACCTTGGCCTTGAAAAAGATACAACAGGATTGTTAGATGAAGCATTTATAATGCAGATTTTTAGCAAAAATGTAAAAAAAGCAAGAGAGAAATACGCTAAATTAGTATATCTATGTGATGATAAAAAAATAAAAAAAGAACTAGAATTTGAAGATGAAAAAACAGAATATAGAAGTGAAAGAAAAATAATAATAAGAAATTTTAGAGCAGAGGAAATATTAGAATTTTTAGCAGAAGAAACAGGAATAAATAAAACAATGGTATTTGTAAAAAATAACAGAAAAGCTAAGATTATAAGAGCCTTAGCAACACTGATAATGAGAAGTCTTTGTAATTATAAATGTAAAGATATAGGGAAAGTTATAGGCAATATAACTCAATCCAGAGTATCGAAGCTTTGCTCTATTGGAGTTGATATTATATCTACAGAAGAAAGATATAAAAATATAATAGAAAAATTTATTTTAAAGTATGGAAACTCTAAGGTGGTAGGGCTTAGTACTTAATTTTTAAATAGATATAAAGAAATTTTTAATCTTCTTAGAAAGAATCTTTTATTTTAGATTTGATAAAAGATTTTATTTGTGTTCCTAAAATAAATACGTACAAGCTCTTTCATGAAAAGAAAGGATATAATATAGATAATAAACATAAAAAATTAATGAAGTGGTCAAATAAACAATAAGATAGAGAGAAGTTATAAGGTGAAAGAATAAATTTAGATATTTAATAAACAAAACTAAAAAATTAACCGTCCCTTCTTCCTTTTTCTCCTCTAAGATTAAAAGGGATATTGCACTTGTTTGTAGAATTTTATGTTTGTAGAATTTTATATAGAAAAGAATGGGAGGTAAAAAGAATGGCAATAGAATTAAAAAAACGTGGAGAGAAGATAGTACTTACTAAGGATGAAAGAAAGAGCTTAGGACAGATAACTGTAAATCTTAACTGGAATCAAAAAATTGAACAAGCTAGTAAAGGATTTTTTGCAAAGCTATTAGGCGGCGGTAACAATTCTATAGATTTAGATTTAGGATGTTTATATGAATTAAAGAATGGAACTAAGGGTGCTGTTCAAGCTTTGGGTAATGCTTTTGGATCGCTTAGCAGTCAGCCTTATATACAGCTTGATGGTGATGACAGAACTGGAGCTAATTCAGAGGGAGAAAACCTAAGAATCAATGGAGATAAGGTAGCAGAAATTAAGAGAATATTAGTTTACGCTTTTATATATGAAGGAATACCAAACTGGGCTCAAGCAGATGGAGTGGTTACATTAAAACGCTCTAATGGTGAAGACATAGTAGTTAAAATGGATGAGCACGATAATGGGAAAATTATGTGTGCTATAGCTTTATTAACAAATCAAAATGATGAAACTTTCAGCTTTGAAAAGATTGTTAAATATTATAATGGACACGAAGCTATGGATAGAGACTTTAATTGGGGAATGAAGTGGAAAGCTGGAAGAAAATAATCTATTAGCATTCTAATTTTATGACAAGGATCAGCTCCAGATTGAAGATGAAAAAACAAAATATATAATCTAAAGGAGTAAACATTTAATTAAGAACATATTGACATAGTATATAAAATGTGGTATATAAAAATTAAGAATTAGCACTCGCTAAAAGAGAGTGCTAATGATTATGTATGACCATATAATGGTAGTTTTGCTTTGAAAGGGGAGATTTACTTGGAAAGAAAAGAATTTAAGGCAGAGTCTAAGAGATTGTTGGATTTAATGATTAACTCAATTTATACTCATAGGGAGATATTTTTAAGAGAATTAATTTCTAATGCTAGTGATGCGGTGGATAAGATTTATTACAAGGCATTAACGGATAGTTCTTTAAACTTTGATAAGGATAATTACTATATTAAAGTAATTCCTGATAAGAAGAACAGAATACTTAAAATTTCTGATACTGGTATTGGAATGACAAAAGAAGAACTTGATAACAATCTTGGTGTTATTGCAAAGAGTGGATCTTTAAAATTTAAAAAAGAAAACGAATTAAAAGACGGATATGATATAATTGGTCAATTTGGTGTAGGATTTTATTCTGCATTTATGGTAGCAGATACTGTTACGGTTATAAGTAAAGCTTTTGGTAGTGATGAAGCTTATAAATGGGAATCTAAAGGGATAGATGGCTATACTATTGAACCATGTGAAAAAGACTCCTATGGTACAGATGTTATATTAAAAATAAAAGAAAATACTGAAGATGATAATTTTGATGAGTATCTAGAGGAATATAAATTAAAATCTATCATCAAGAAATATTCTGACTTTATTAGATACCCAATAAAAATGGATATAACTAGCACAAGACTTAAAGAAGGAAGCAAGGAAGAGTATGAAAATTATACAGAGGAACAGATTGTAAATAGCATGGTTCCTATATGGAAAAAGAATAAAAATGAACTTAAACAAGAGGATTATGACAAATTTTATTCTGAAAAACACTATGGCTTTGATAAACCAATAAAATATATTCACACCAGTGTTGATGGTGCAATAAGCTACAATGCAATTTTATTCATTCCAGAAAAAACTCCGTATGACTTCTACACAAAGGAATATGAGAAAGGTCTGGAGCTGTATTCAAATGGTGTTTTAATTATGAATAAGTGTGCAGAATTATTACCTGACTATTTTGGTTTTGTAAAAGGTATAGTGGATTCGGAAGATTTATCCCTTAACATATCTAGAGAGATATTACAACATGATAGACAGCTTAAGCTTATTGCTAAGAACATAAAAACCAAAATAAAAAATGAGTTAGAAAATATGCTTAAAAATGAAAGAGATAAATATGAAAAGTTCTATGAATCTTTTGGTAGACAATTAAAGTATGGCATATATAGTGAATTTGGAAGTAATAAAGATGTTTTACAAGATTTGTTGATATTCTATTCATCAAAAGAAAAGAAGAGGGTTACTTTAGATGAGTATATTTCTAGAATGCCTGAAGATCAAAAATACATTTATTATGCTGCTGGAGAATCAGTTGAAAGAATCGAGAAACTACCACAAACAGAGGTTATATTAGATAAGGGATATGAAATATTATACTTCACTGACGATGTAGATGAATTTGCTATAAGAATGTTAATGACGTACAAAGATAAGGAATTTAAATCTGCATCAAGTGGTGATTTAGGTATAGAAACAGAAGAAAATGAAAATTCTTCTAGCTCAGATGATAAAGAGAATAAAGAACTATTTGATGATATGAAAAACATTTTGTCAGGTAAAGTTAAAGATGTTAGAGTATCAAAAAGGTTAAAAAACCATCCTGTGTGTTTATCGAATGATGGTGAGCTTTCAATTGAAATGGAGAAGATACTAAACTCTATGCCTAATAGCGAAAACATAAAAGCAGATAAAGTTTTAGAAATAAACATAAACCATGATGTTTTCAAATCAATAAAAGAAGCTTATAAAGAAGATAAGGATAAACTTAAACTATATACAAACTTACTATATAATCAAGCTCTACTTATAGAAGGGCTACCTGTTGAGGATCCTGTAGAATTTACAAATAATATTTGCAAAATAATGATATAAAATAAAGCCACTTTCAAATTAATATATTTGAAAGTGGCTTTATTTTTAACAAAAAGATAATATGTAATGTTTATATTTTAGTAATATGATACAATTCAATAAAAGATCAGAATTTTTTTAATAGAAATTATTATAAATTAGAGAATAACTAAAATTTTTTATAAGAAGGTAGGTTGCTGAGATGATTAATTTTACACCCTTCCCGAGTATTTACACAAAAAATTTAATATTAAGAAGAATGGATTATAATGATATTAAGGATTTATTCGAAATGAGAAGAGATCCACGAATGAACGAATATACAGATACAAAAATAGAAGAAAGCATGGATGAGACTAAAGCTTACATAGATAAAATGAATAAAGGTATTGATGAAAATAAGTGGATCATTTGGGCAATTCAACATAAGCAATTAAATAAGATTATTGGATCTATTTCTATATGGAATATTAATGAAGAAGAAGCAAGCGGTGAATTAGGATATGGAATGATTCCGGATTTTCAAGGAAAAGGTTTGATGAAAGAATCATTATCAAAAGTAGTTGAATATGGTTTTAATGTGATGAATTTAAAGGAATTAAAGGCCTATACAGAAAAGAACAATGCTAAATCAATTAAACTTTTAAAAAGATGCAATTTTGCTGAGATAGATAGAGTTGATGAGGAAGGGTATTTTAATAATAGGGTTTATTCTATGATAGTATATAGATTAGAAAATAAAT
>JAYFRK010000567.1:0-1567 GCA_034925975.1 Clostridium sp. | reverse complement strand
GCAGCACAAAAGTTCTATACCCTAATCTATATCCTTCCCTGCAACATTCTAAAATTTCATCTAAATCTAATCTATATCTATCAGCATTTTTATTTAAAGCTCTTATTCCACAATAAACACAATTGTTTTTGCAATAATTTGTAAATTCAATTAGTCCTCTCATAAATACTCTATTTCCATATATCCTCATTCTAATATCATGAGCCTTAGATCTTAAATATTCTTTATCCTGTTCAGTTATGTTATTTAATAAATCTAGTAATTCCACTTCATCTAAATAATTTTCTTTATAAAGCTTGTCAATTAAATCCTTCATATTTATTCATCCTTTTTATTTTATAGATTATTTATATAAATTTTTAAATGAACTTTATTAAACCTCAAAATCTATTATGTCTATGATATATATAATAATGATAATAATTTAAACAGTCAATAAAGCATAAAACTATATCTGCATGTTAATATGAGTAAAGTGTAAAAAATGGCTTACCCCTTGAGGTAAGCCATTTTTTAACATGTTACTTAGCACATATTTTAAAAAGCTTCTGCACTAATCTTTATTTTTAATTAGTATTAATTTCTCTCCTATTTGTTATGTTATATTCCACCCACTTGCCCACTTGTTCCCTATTAAAATATCTTACTCCATCAATTCTTACAAATGGTATAAAACTATAAGTATCGTAACTATTCATTTTTTTCATTTGTGATTCTTCATAAGTTATTAAACTAATAAACTTATCTTGAGGCATATTTAAATATTCTGCTGTCTCTTTTTCTGTCATTAGTGCTTTACTATAGGTCAATGAGTATGAATCCTGATTTACATTAGTATCTTTATTGCCTTTACATATCGAACTGCCAATCAATACACTTCCAACAATTATTGATATTGATAGAATTAGAGTGCATATTAATAGTAGTTTATTTTCTTTCATAAAGCAACTCCCCTCATTTTTTGGATATAGTATAATACAGATGTGTAATAAGTTGTATTATATTATACCATCAATTTCCACATAAATTACACAAAAATCGTTGCTCTTCCTCTAAAATTTTCGCATCATCACTTATTGGATAATAATCCTGTATACCATAATTAATTACAATCAAAAAATACTAGTATAGCTTCAACAGGCTACGCCTAAATCCATGGCACCCTCATCGGATTAAGCGCTCTGCGCTCTTCTAGTAAGTTAATTAATGCAATACTTACACCGGTTAGTAAATTAGCTATAGTATAAATAATAATTATTACCACAGTTCTCAATATATGTTTTGTATAATTAATAGCGGCCTTGATTTACCTAATTTGAAGTACCAAAAGCAGAAGGTATATAATTCATTAAGAAAATTTTGAGCGAGTTTTAGAAGTTCTTAGTTTGTGAATTTAAAAATTGTCGTAATTCCCATCTAGGACGGATGGGAGCCAGGCCTGCAGCAGGACGCTGCATAGGATGAAGTGCACCCCAAATGTTAGACATAATAAACTAACATTTGGAGGTGCTTTTTTATGAAGAAATATTCAACTGAATTAAAATTTGAAATAGTTAGTTACTATTTA
>JAYFRK010000372.1:0-4413 GCA_034925975.1 Clostridium sp. | reverse complement strand
AGATTATAATTCCATCTGCTTCTTTAATTTTTTCTATTAGATAGTAAAGGTCATCGTCTAATGAGCATTGTCTGCCTGGTACTAAACAAGCATAGCAAGCACGACATAAATCTAACTTTAGATCAGCCAATCTTAATAATTCTAACTTATGCTCCTCTCCTATAGATGATGCCACTTCTTTTATTAGAATTTCTCCATTGGCTAACTTACGTTTCGATGCTACGAGAGCTAATATTTTTTTCATCTTATAACACACCTTTCAAATGCAGAATATCAGAATATTAATATATATTATACAATAAACTATTAAATTAAATAATAGGCTATGTTTTAAGAGTAAGTTATAAACAAATGGTTAATATTTGCATAAACTTGTTTACATAACTTAAAAGTAAGGTAAAATGATGGTAAAGACTTTTTAAAAGGAGGATGATGCATATGTGGAGATTAACCTCTATTTCCTGTAGTAGGTCTATAACTCCTAATATGTAAAATGGAGTTATCCTAGGTTGCTATAGGGAATTATAAATATAAATAAAATTAATGAAAAGAGGGATTTATAATGTCACAAGTAGCAATTGAGGTAAAAGAAAGAGAAGCAAAAGAAAATGGAAGAAAATTAAGAAGAAACGGACAAGTACCAGGAATAATTTACGGAGAATTTTTGGACAATCCTATACCAATTAAAGTTGAAAACTTAACCTTATCAAAATTATTAAAATACAATTCTAAAGGTTCAATATTAAAATTAAAGCTTAATGATGACACTAGACATTGTGTAGTAAAGGATGTACAAAAGAACACCATAGCTGGAGAAATAATTCACGTAGACTTCCAATATGTAAAGGAAAGTGAAGTTATAAAAATGAACATACCTATAAATTATGTAGGACGAGAAAATTTAGAACTAAAAAAATTAGTTCTAGAAACCTTCCTACCAGAACTAGAACTCCAGGGTGCTGTAGAAAAAATACCTGAATATATAGAATTAAATATTTCACAAATGAACTATGAAGACAAAATATTTGCAAAAGATGTACAGCTTCCAGAAGAAGTTAAGCTTATAACTGATCCTGATGCTCTTCTAGCTGTAGTTAATGGATAATGAATTATGAGAGGCACCAGAGAAAAAAGGTTTATCCCTTTTTCTCTGGTGCCTTGTGATTTATATTTTCTATTAATTTAATATAAATTAATTTCTTTAGGCCAGGGATTTTCTCTTGCTATTTTCCAGGTTTTATCTATATATTGATTAGTATATCTCTGCTCTACTAAGTGATATAGATAGGTTCCTTTTTGGGTTAGTTCGTATCCCCCTTCTACTTTCTTCAGTACACCTAATAACTTGCCTGCCTTGATTTCCAGATTGAACATTTCCTCTATATTAACATTAAATAGTTTTTTAAATTCCCTATTATCTAATTTCAAGGTGTATGCATTCCAAAATAACCAATAAAGTGCTCTAGTTCTTTCCGTAAATCTCATTGTCATAGCTGTAGGTATTTTCCCATTAGTTATAGACTTTATATACTCTTCAACTGAAAAAGTATTTATCTTAAACAATTCCTTTGTAAGAGAAGTGGCACTGGCTCCAAATCCGATAAATATATCTCTCGTTATAGAGGAATACTTATGTGTATTTTTCTTTCCAAAAGTCCATACAGCTGTTCTTTCACAGTCAACTTCACTGCTGGCTCTCTCAAGACCATCTAAAAGTTTCTTCTTCTCTCTTTTTCCTAGAGGTTTGCTATTATTATTTGCATAGGAAAAATCAATGAAGGGATATGTGGACACTTGGGTAGCCCCCAAATTAAAGGCAGTTAAAAAATCTTTTCTTAAGCTTTCCTCACTTTGATTTAATATTCCAAAGATAAGGTCTACATCTATGGTTTTAAATCCTGCTTTCTTTGCCAAACTTACTTTTTCAGCTCCATCTACGTACTCTCTTCCTAAAGTCTCTAAACATTTTTTCTGAAAAGATTGTATCCCTATACTCACCATATCAAATCCAATGTTTCTTAACTTTTCTAAAGTATCACTATCTATATCCCTTGGATGGAGCTCTATCCCAATATTATTATTTATATCGAAATTATTTTTTAATGCAGAGATAATCTCCGGAAGCTCATCTATCATTAAGGCTGGAGTTCCACCACCAAAATAGACGCTAGCTACATTCTTCTTAATTTTATATTGGCTTCCTATCATTTCTATTTCTTTTATTAAAGCTTTTTTATAAGGTTCTATCAGGCCTTTATCATACTTAATTCTATTATAAGGACAAAACGGGCAAAGATTAGTACAAAATGGTATGTGGACATATATCCCTAATTCATCAGTATCTAATTTCATCTTATATTCACTTTCATCTGTAAATTTTAGAGGTCTAAATGATCTAGTGAACAGCACTCTTAAAATATTTGTAATCATAAGTATTCTCCTATACGTATTTTAGATAGGTTTTTATCATATCTTTTATCACCTTAACATTTCCTCTGCATAATAATGAAAATTCTACAGCAAATAAGTATCCACATTCCTCACATAATCCATCTATATCTACACATCTTCCACAAACATATCTTTTTTTATCTTCTGACACAATACATTGATAACAAGGCCTGTCCCATTTATTTTCCAAATAGTAGTCTAAAGCAGAATAAAGATTAAATACAGGATACCCTTTCTTAATCATTCTTTTAATAGTATTTACAGCCATAACTTCTTCTTCTTTATTTAGTTTTAAATACTCCGTTCCATCATAAGGTGTGTGTAAATTAAATGAAATGGAATTTAAGTTTGGATTTTTCTTCACTATTTCACACACCTCTTCAACATCTCCCATATTTACATTATTCACAGCCATATACACACAAATATTAGAATTATTGGCTTTAGATACATTATCCATAATCTTATCAAATGTGTTTCCCCTAATAAAATCGTGCCTTTCTTTATTTCCATCTAGGCTTAAAAATATAATATCTGCCTCAGGAATATTCAAATCTATGGTTCCGTTAGTTACTATATTTACAATGAAAAACCCTATTTTTCTAGCCTCTTTTATTAAGTCTCTTATAGTTTTATCTCCATCTTCCCATGTCAAAGTTTCTCCACCACAGAAAAATAATATTCTTATGCCTTCCTTATAAAAATTATTCATTTCTTCTACTATATCCTTATAAGGATACATTACCTTATTTATGTTGTTTACAGCACAGTGCTTGCAACTTAAATTACAGTAGTCTGTTAGAATTATAGTGCCTAAAATTGGCTTTTTCATTTTAAATAATATTGTTTTTAATCCAAAAGCCGATAGTCTTAAAAAATCTTTAGTCTTCAAATTAATTGCCACCTCCAATTAGCTCTAGTATCCTAACTCCTTTCCTACTATAATTACTTTGATTCTCCCCTTTGTAAATTGCCCTCTAATTACTACAAAGTCATTGCAGATTCTCTCAGCACTTTTGCAATCTACACAATACCCAAGCTTAGCACAGGGAGTTTTTTTATTTAGTCTTTTTGCATCTATAGGCGCTGCATAATTTCTTACCCTTTTCTCCGCTTCTTCAATATCCTTTACGATTTTATTTATGCCAGTTACTAAAATAACCTGTTTAGGGCCGTATATCATAGGTGCAACTCTACTTCCATTTCCATCAATATTATAAAGTTCTCCATTTTCCGTAAGGGCATTCGTACTGCAAAGGAAAGTATCCGCTGAAAAATTTTTTATATAGATTTCTTTTTTTTCTTCACTTGTTATGTTTTCTTTATATTTATCTAAAAAGTTATAGTTACCTTCCCTAAAGAAATCAATGGCTCCGGTTTCAAATAGTGTCATAGAATCTCCCACTCCTACTGTAGAATTCTCAGGTATAAGCTCTCTTAATTTTTCTAATAATTCTTCTTGATTTTCTACATAGCAGCCATCTATGTTATGTTCTTTTAGACTATTAATAGTCCTTTCAATTCTCTTTTCCAAGTACCATTGAACATTTTTATCTATGGTTCTCACCCCCTTTATTTGTGGTAGCTTAATTTTTTATTTAGCATTTAAAAGTCTAATCAACTGATTTTAATGATTCCACCATTCCTATCTTTTTAAGCTTAAAATACATTACAAAATTTACTATCCCTGAAAATACAATTGTAAGTATCGCTGAGTATAGATAGCTCAATGGCTTTATATTACGTCCAAACATTACGTAGTCTATTTCGGAAGTAACAATAATGAATCTATGAAGAAAAATACCCATAAGAAGTCCCAAAGTCATACCTATAATTGTGAGCAGAAAATTTTCTCTATAGACATAGGTTGATACTTCATTGTCATAAAATCCAAGTACTTTTATTGTAGCTATCTCACGAAGTCTCTCAGTAACATTCACATTTGTTAGATTATAAAGCACT
>JAYFRK010000371.1:0-2507 GCA_034925975.1 Clostridium sp. | reverse complement strand
AAGTTTTTATGTAAATCTTTATCTTCTTGTGTTAGTTTTTCTGTTTCCTCTCTTTGGTTTCTAAGATGGCTGGTTAATGCTATTATTCCACCTATTGCTACTGCAATCCATGTTAATGGATTAGTTGCTAATGCTTTAAATGTTGCTAAACCTACACCTTTTAAAGCAGTTAAAGCCATACCGAATAGATTTACACCTTTTATGAGTCCAACAAATTGTACCGAAAGTGCTACAAGTCCAGCACCTAAAAGTTTATTGTGATTAACTAATTGATCTATAATAGTTACAGTTTTAGTTAGTAATTTTATACTATTAGTTATTGTACTAGAATCAATTAATTTCAACCACATCTTTTCTGTTTTAGCTTGTAATTCTGCTGTTGCTCCTGCTGTACTGCTTAAATGTTTTTCATATTTTTCATCAAGTGTATTTGTTGCATTTAAAGCATTATTATAATTTTCCATAACTCTTGTTTGGTCATTCATTATAATATTAAATGCTTCTGCTCCAACTTTTCCTGCTAATTTGCTTTGAATTGCACTTTTACTTATATCATCAAATTTATTCCAATTAGCCATTAAATCCTTTATAATAGCCTCACTGGAACGCCATTCTTTTTCATTTTTTCTTAATGCAATTCCTCTTTTATTTAAAATTTCTTCTAGTTTAGATAATTCTGCTTCACCTTCTTTAGTTACATTTTGCATATTAATCAGCATAGAACGCAAAGCCCTACCTATAGATTCGGGTGCTTGTTTAGATTTTTCTTGGATTGTCGAGACAATACCCAACATGAAGTCCATCGACATACCAGTTTCTTGTGCCGTTTGTGCCACCGCGGTTGAAGTCCGGTTTATATTTTTTGTGTTAGTTGCTGTAGAACTATCTAAATAAGCAACTTTATTAGCATATCTTTCTACTCCATCAGCATTAAGTTTATAAGCATTACTAAGTGTAACTAAAGATTCTGCCGTTTGTTCATTTGAGTCGTTAGCGATCCTAGCTAATTTAATATTAGTCTCAGTCATTTTACTTGCTTCATCTATACTTTTACCTGCTCTTAAGTATTTTTCCTCAGCATCTACAACTTCATCAGTAGTAGTTTTTAAAGCAATGGCAGTATCATTCCATGACTTTGCATAATCTTGTAGTTCTTCTTTAGATTTATTTGTTATCATAGAAATATCTGTAAGTTTTTTATCTATATCAGCAATGAATGAAAATCCTTCTTTAACTTTTCTAATTGTACCGTAAACCGCAGTCATACCCAATGTCCACTGGGCAACTTTACTAATAACATGGGTCATCTGCTGAGCAAACGTTCTATTGCTACCATTCAAATCATTCATCGCATTGTTTACATTATTTAAATTATTTCTAGTATTATTTATCTGATTATTAAATCTTTGCATTTCCTGTGAACTCTGATTAACTCTTATATTAATATAATTTCTATTAGCTAAATTTTGTAAATCTCTAATAAGTGTAGTGAATTCTTTTTTAACTTGATTTACACTAGCCATATCTAATTGTGCTTTTGTACTTATTCCAAATCCTTTACCCAATCTTATGCCTCCTCTCTTAAAAATAAAAAATAGTTAATAACAAATATTTCTAAATGTTATCAACTATTTCACAACAACCTTCACTATATATTTCTTCTAACTCTCTTTTGGTTTTCTCCATGAATCTTCTATCCGGATAATTATGATATGCATTATTTATACCCGAATCATCTTTATGTCCACTATTAATAAATTTAGGAACATATTCACTCACATTTTTTTTAGTTACATTCGACTTATAATTCAGCCTACTATCATCAAAATAAGTTATCCCTTCATTTTCATCACTTGTTATAGCATTTTGTAAGTCTTTAGTCCTTGTATATGTTGTGGGAGTATAATTATCATATACTTCAGATTTAACATTCTTTTTTAATAACTTATTTGCATCTTGTGTCATTTCCTTAGTTAATTGCTGAGTTTGTTGAAACAAATATTTCTCTAGTTCTTTCCAATCATTATTCATTATTATCAACCTCTAAGTCAGTAATTTGCTTTAATATCTCTTTTCTTTTTTCTTTATCATCCTTGTATTCAGTTAATTCATTATATAGCTCTTGAAGTTGTTCCTCCTTAGTTTTTACTGGTTCTTGAGGAATTTCAATATTATTTTCTTCTGCTATAGTGTTTATTTTTTCTTCTAAATTAATAATCTCTTGTCCACTTTTTAATACATCTACTAAAACATCCATAACATTATTTATTAACTGCGCAAATTCACTCGTTGGTACCTTTACCATTTTTGAAAACTCTTCTAAATCAATATCCATCTCAATGTTAGATATGCTTGGAATCATATTATATAAAAACTCTTCATTTGTCATATTTTCAGCTTTAATTTCTTTCACTTTATCTATTGTTTCTTGTCCTATTCGATAGAACTCAACTTCTTTTCCCTCTAAATTTTCCGATACTTTATTAAATATACCGTTTAAAAATTTT
>JAYFRK010000283.1:0-4339 GCA_034925975.1 Clostridium sp. | reverse complement strand
TTCTTTATTTTCTTTTAAATTATTTTGACAAATTTCTATACCATTTATTAATTTTTTAATATATTCATTGGCCGTTTGCAATGCTTCAAATTGTTGCTCTTCTAAAGTCTTTTCCATAGTAATCCTCCTGTTACTTAATTTTATCTAATCTCTTCATAAACCTATTACTAAAAATATTTTTCTATAATCTTATTAACTTTTTCTATTTCTCCATACAATATAATTTGTTTCAAACAATCTAGCGCTTCTTTAGTATAGTTAAATTTTATAAGTATTTTTAACTTTAACATCATTAATTCAAAATCAAAGTTAATCAAAGATAAAGCCTGCACTATTGTATCATAAGCTTCCTGATATTTTTCATTGTTTAATAGTTTATTTATGCTCTGAAGCAAGCTAGGAATTAAACTTTTTATATCTTTGTTTACAGGTTCTTCTACATCTTCTGTTAATATTTTTATGTACTCTACATATAAGGGCTCAATAGCTACTAATTCCCTCATAGACTTAATATATTCTATAACATTTTTGTATTTATATCTCATCACATCTTTTAGTTGCAATACAAATCTATCCTCTTCAGGCATTATCCAAAAATATTTTTCTATTAATTCCTTGTTATATGTTTTTAATATGCAGCAATATCTATCTGATAAGTAATCTAAAAACAGCTGTTTTTTATTATAATTTGGTAAATTTCCACTTAGTAACAGAGCCTTTTCCATAGAAGCCTTTATGCTAATATCAGTTATGTTTAAAGAATTTAGTTTTTCTAATCCCTTTAAAACGTTTGAATTAAAATCATAGTAATTTATACATAAATTTTCTAATATATTTTCCATTTTATCTCTTCCATAAATCATAAAATTTCTAATTTCGCAAATATCATGTTTTAAGATATAATACACATATATTGAGTAAGGATTTTTATCTCTGTTTATTATATTTTTTATAAAAGTTGTTACTTCTTTATCAAGATTGCCTTTTTCTTTAAAACATTTTACTACATGTATAATTTCTTTTAATAATCCTTCATTAGCAAATTTATTTAAGCATACTAAATCTTCTAGTGTAACTTCCTTATGTATATAAACTAATAGTTTCTCATAGTTATACTTATCAATAAATTGGTTAAAAGATTTTAGTTTATTCCACTGTTTCCCTTCAGTTATAAACTTAAGTATTACGAAAGCTTTCTCTTTCAGCATATCTTTATCTTCAATTTTTAATATGTTCTCTAAGGCTTCTTCTTTTAAGTTCTTTTTATAATAACACATAGATAAATTATAAATAACAATATCTTTTAATCCTAATGTATTTATAGATAAGGTAGTATTAGATATAGTTAGATTACTTTTCAATTCACCGTAATAATATAAATACTTTTTGTATGTTTCTATAGCATTATCATAATCATTTAAATTATAGTAAGATTCTCCCATGTAAAAATAAAAATCAATAAAATCTCGACATGATTTTAGGCCTTCTATAGCCATTTTTAAAAGAGTATAATATTCTTTTAGATCATATAAAATAAAACAATATTTATCTATAACATATATATAATTATTTATATCTTTTCCAGCTTCATCATAAGCCATCTTTATATATTTTAATGCTTCTTTTAAATCTCTGTGCATATAATATGAAACTGCGATTTGGAAAAGTACATATATGTTATTGGGATCTTTCTCCAGTTCAACTAATAATAAATTTAAATTTCTCTTAAATTTGTATTCCATAAGTTCATAGTTATTGTTATCATAACCATAGTGAATAAGTCTTATATTGGTGTCTGTTATAGGGTATTTAAATTTAGGTTGTTCATGAATACTTCCTTCATATCCTACAGTACCATTTCTAAAAATTCTAAGAAGTGGACATATATTGCCATTACTTATTGAATTTTCTATAGTCTTTTTAAAATTTGTAATTTTTATCAATGCACCATTATATTTATTAAGTTTATTATTTTTAATAAGATCAGCTAAATCTTCTACATTGTAAAGCACTTCGTCAGCATCTATTACTAGTATCCAATCACCTGTGCAATATTTTATGGATATATTTCTCATATCTCCAAAATTATTATTCCATTTATGAAAATATATTTTATCTGTATATTTTTTTGCAATAGCTACAGTATTGTCTGTAGATCCTGTGTCCACAATAATTATTTCGCTCTCTATATATTCCTGTAACTTTTTTAGAGGTTTTAATGTATTTTCAATATATTTTTCTTCATTTTTAACTATCATAGCTATGCTAAGTTTCATAATATGTCCCTCTCTAAATAAAAATCATTAGTTATTTTATCGTATTTTGTAATATAAACTTAATATAAATATATAAATTCACATAAAATAAAGAGTCAGAGAAAACTCTGACTCTTTATTACTTCTTGGAACGTTACTCTTATCCCTTATATTCAAGGAATAAATTCAAATAACTAAATCAAAAATTTAGATTTTTAATTATCTTAATAATTGAAGTACTCCTTGTGGAGCTTGGTTAGCTTGTGCAAGCATAGCTTGAGCAGCTTGTTGTAGAATATTGTTTTTGCTAAAATTCATCATTTCTTTAGCCATATCTACGTCTCTTACTCTTGATTCTGCTGCTTGTAAGTTTTCAGAAGCATTATCAAGGTTAGATATAGTATGTTCTAATCTGTTTTGGTATGCACCAAGTTTTGATCTTTGAGTTGAAACTGCTTTTATAGCATTATTTACATTATCTATAGTAGTTTTAGCGTTTGCATTAGTATCAACTGTTATCTTAGCAGTTCCTACTGTTAAACTAGCTGAATCCATTTTTTCTATAGCTATATCTAATGTTAATGCAGTTTCATTATTTGCGCCAATTTGTAATTTAGCAGCACTACCAGATTTGATATCTCCATTTAATAATTTCTTTTCATTGAATTGAGTTGTATTAGCAATTCTATCTATTTCTGATGATAATGATACTAACTCGTCTTTTATAGCAGTTCTATCAACTGTAACGTTAGTATCGTTAGCTGCTTGTACTGCTAATTCTCTCATTCTTTGAAGAATGTTTTGAGTTTCATTTAAAGCACCTTCTGCAGTTTGGATTAATGAAATACCATCTTGAGCATTTCTTGAAGCTTGATTTAATCCTCTTATTTGAGCTCTCATTTTTTCAGAAATTGATAGTCCTGCAGCATCGTCTCCAGCTCTGTTTATTCTTAAACCTGAAGATAATTTTTCCATAGCCTTTGCAGAGTTTCCGATGTTTATTCCCATATTTCTATGAGAGTTCATAGCATTAAGATTGTGATTAATAATCATTTTATATTCCTCCTTGAATTTTGAAATTTTAGGACATCCTTGTCCTTTAATATAATAAAGTCTAATTAGACTTACTACCTTTACTGATCAGTCTTGATTTGTTTATCGTACATTTCTCCATATACTTTATAGACAAAACTAAAAATTTTATTATTTATTGTTCTCTCTATATTAATGTTATCGCTGAAATAAATTTAAACTTTACAGTAAAATTATAATTAATTATATTTTTTTGCTAAAATATACAGAATCTAAACTATTTCTTGATTGATAGCTTCTATTTGCATTTTTTATTTCTAAAATTTTATCCATTTCATTTCTAAGCTTTATTTTTTTTATATTCATTAAATCTAAAAGTTTCTTTTGAAGAGGAAGAATATCTATGCTTTCAGCTATATTCCTAAACTCCTCTTGACTGTATTGAAGCTTATCTATTCTCACTATTATTTCTTGTCTTTTTTCGAGCAATTCATCAAGTTTTTCGAATTCATCATTCTCTACTTTTTCTATGAGCTTTAATGTTACTTCTTTAAAATCTTTTAACTGGCACTTTAAAATTTCCACCATAGCTTTCTCCATAGATTATATTTTAATTTCCTGTTCCAAGTTGTTGTGCTAACCAAGCTGATTGCGAGTTCATCTGCTGCATAGCCTTCTCTAAATTTGCAAATTGAAGATAGAACTTATTTTCTCTTTCAGATAACTTTTCTTCCATTTCTCTTATTTTATCAGCTCTCTTTTTTAAATCTTCTGATAATATATTATTAGCATCGGTAAAATCACCTTTTATTCCAGCTTTGTTTAGTAAAATCCCTTTTCCAGAAGTAGTTCTTGTGTAATCCTCTAATATATCGCTAATTCTCTGGAATATACCTTCTTCATTATATCTTATATCTCTGTTAGCTGACGGCATGTTTCCATCATATCTTGAATAAGATGTAGATTTTTTAGTAAGGAGGTCTGCAACTTTATCTCCATTGTTTTTTAACGCTTCTCTTAATTTATTTTCATCTATAACAATCTTTCCTTTT
>JAYFRK010000617.1:0-1533 GCA_034925975.1 Clostridium sp. | reverse complement strand
TTCAGTTGAATATTTCTTCATAAAAAAGCACCTCCAAATGTTAGTTTATTATGTCTAACATTTGGGGTGCACTTCATCCTATGCAGCGTCCTGCTGCAGGCCTGGCTCCCACCCGTCCTAGGTGGGAATTACGGTAATTTTTAAATTCACAAACTAAGAACTTCTAAAACTTGCTCAAAATTCTCTTAATGAATTATACATCTTCTAACTTTTAGTACCTTAAATTAGACTAACTATATGAAGTCAAGGTAATTTTAAAAGAAAAGTTATATTTTTAGTTTCTTAAAAAAGTGCATGACAAATAAAGCAACTGAGTTGCTCTTAAAAAAATAGGATTACAGTTGTGGAACAAATGTTGTATTGGTTTTTAAAAGATAAAATATTACACGTATCAGTTTTTTAGCAACATGGCTCATAGCAACATAGTAATGCTTACCTTCTGCCTGTTTCTTTGATAAATATGCTGAGAAAGTTGTATCCCTCATAGAAACAGTTCTAGATGCGGTAAAAATAGCCCAACGAAGATACGTAGAGCCACGTTTTACCATCGGTGTATGAGAAGCACTATATTTGCCAGATTGATAAGTAGAAGGATCTAACCCAGCAAAAGCTAAAAGTTTAGCTGGATTTGTGAATTTTTCTATATCTCCAATTTCAGAAAGTATTATTGCTGCTAGAATATATGATATACCTGGAATAGTCATTATTGGAGAGTTAATTTCGATAACGACTTCTTTTATTTGAAAGTCTAAAGCATCAATCTCAGCTTGAACTGATTGAATTAACCTAATAGTTTGTTGTAATTCAAAAGATAAAGATCTTGTGCTAGTTCCAATTGAATGCCTAGCGGCTTCTTTTAAAGCGGTAGCTTTATTTTTTCCATATTTGCCCCTAGAAGCCTTACTTAGAATACTAGTAAGCTTAGTGAGATGGCAATTAGCCACGTCCTCCGGACTAGGTAACTCCGACAGGAGGCAATAAGAGGAACTTTGATGAATTGACCAAACGTGTTTAGGTAATTCGGGGAAAATGATATCAATTAGCCTTGTTAGTGATATTTTTAATTTTCCCCTATAACCGATTAAACGATATCTATGTCTAGTTAGTGACTTTAGCTCTTGAATCTGATATGATACTGGTGAATAGGATTTTGTGTCATCAGAAAAAAGCATTTTAGCAATAACTAATGCATCCGTTTTATCGGTCTTAGTTTTCCTAAGGGTTTGAGCCTTACGGAAAAGATTTGTAGCTAAAGGATTAAGAATAGAGAGCTTGAGGCCTTTAGAATACAAAAAGTTTTGGAGATTAGTGCTATAATGACCTGTTGATTCAAGTCCTATTTTTACGTTAGAAATATCCCTGTCAGGCAGAGCAGCAAGAATTGTTGAATAGAGCAATTCAAAGCCTTCACGAGAATTGGATATACGTAAAGAATCATTAATAATAACACCATCTGAATCAACGATACAGCAGTCATGCTTCTCTTTAGCTACATCGATTCCAATATAAATCATAAGAACACTCCTTATAGTT
>JAYFRK010000358.1:0-1580 GCA_034925975.1 Clostridium sp. | reverse complement strand
GATACCTATATAATAGATTCACAATTACTACTTCAAAAGGTATTAAATAGAGATAAATTATTTATAATTTTAAATATAGATTTTGAAATTAGTAGAGAAGAAGAGGAAGAGTTCTTAAAAATTCTAGAGCTAAGAAAAAATAAAATGCCTGTAAAATATATTCTAGGTGAATGTGAATTTATGGGGATGAATTTTAGTGTAAAGGAAGGAGTTCTTATTCCAAGGGCAGATACTGAGATACTAGTAGAAGAAGTGATAAAAGAAATAAAGTGTAATAATTATACTGAAGTTTGTGATGTATGCTGTGGAAGTGGTGCTATTGGGGTTGCTATAGCTGAATTTGTAAAGAAATCTAAGATTTATTGCTATGATATTTCAGATGTTGCCATTCAGGTTACAAAGTGTAATATAAATAAGTTTAAACTAGATGATAGAGTTAAGGTAGTTAAAAGTGATCTTTTAGAAGAAGCTATAAATAAAAATAGAACATTTGATTTAGTAGTTTCCAATCCTCCTTATATAAGAAGAGAGGTTATCCCTACTTTAATGGAGGATGTTAAAAATTATGAGCCTTATATAGCTTTGTGTGGGGGAGAAGATGGGCTAGATTTTTATAGAAAGATAGCAGAGCAAAGTTTGAAAATTTTAGATAAGAGAGGAACATTAGCTTTTGAAATAGGTCATGATCAAGGGGAAGATGTAAAAAAAATATTGGATTACAATGGATTTAAAAATATAAGATGCATGAAAGATTTAGCAGGATTGGATAGAGTAATAATTGGAAGTAAAGAATAACTATTCTTCTTGCTTGCGATAGAATAAAATTTTGTGATATAATATTAAAATGTGAAAATATGAATACGGAGTGATAAAGCAATGTTAGATAAACTAGAGTTTATTGAAAACAAATATGAAGAATTATCAATAAAAATTAGTGACCCATCAGTAATGGCTAATCAAAATGAGTGGAGAAAACTATGTAAAGAACATGCTGAACTTGAAACTGTGGTTAATAAATATAGAGAGTATAAAGGAACTTTAGAAGATTTAGAAGCTAATAAGGAAATGCTTTCAGAAGAAAGTGATAGAGAAATGAAAGAGATGATTCAAGAGGAGATAAAAGAGCTTGAAGAATCTAAAGTTACAAGTGAACAAGAACTAAGAATACTACTACTTCCTAAAGATCCTAACGATGATAAAAATGTATTTATTGAAATAAGAGCAGGTGCAGGTGGAGAAGAGGCAGCATTATTTGCAGCTAACCTTTTTAGAATGTACACAAGATATGCTGAGCGCCATGGTTGGAAGACTGAACTTATGAGTTCTAATGAAACGGATATAGGTGGATTTAAAGAAGTTGTATTTATGCTTAGAGGAGATGCAGCTTATAGCAAGATGAAGTTTGAAAGTGGAGTTCATAGAGTACAAAGAGTTCCAGACACAGAATCAAGTGGAAGAATCCATACATCAACAGCAACTGTAGCTGTGTTACCAGAAGTTGATGATGTAGAAATATATGTAGATCCAAATGATGTAAGAGTAGATGTATTTAGAGCTTCCGGAAATGGTGGACAGTGTGT
>JAYFRK010000443.1:0-8022 GCA_034925975.1 Clostridium sp. | reverse complement strand
CAATATATAGGACGAACTAGTGACATAGGCAGCTTTGTACTAGAATCTCCCCTAGCTGTGTTAATCTGGGCTTGTGTAATAAATATACTATCTTTGAGGTTAGCTCCTCTAAGATCAGTATCTCGTAAATCAGCCCCAATAAGATCCGCACCACTTAGGTCCACTCCTCTAAGATCTGCTGCAATAAGAAATGCCCCTCTTAAGTCTGCTCCTCTGAGATTAGTTTTTTTAAGGTCTGCACCAATAAGATCTAGCCTTCCAGCAATTGTCTTCTTGCGTTTTAGAGTAGCCTTTTTCCCGCCGCATGCTTTAGCTCGCACAAGTTCGCTGGTCTGTAGAAGCAGCTCATTAACATCATCTCGATGTGCTGCTACATCCAACGCTAACAGAGAATCAGCGTTGAGATGGGTAAGACCTTCCATTTCATTTATCATGTGACTGAGCTTATCTTGAATAGGTCCAGCCTCTTGTAATGTAAGCGCTTCTGTTAAATACCATAGCATTTCGTGAAGTTGCCTCATGATCAAAAACGCCTCAAACATCTGCTTGGCCGATTCTGGAACTTGTCGCCAGTCTTGTCCACCATATGTAACTTGAGCAACTTTTTGCCCTGCCCCAAAGCAATCATAAGCAGTGCAGCCTTTAAGGCCATTCTTTCTAAGATTTTTGTGAATAGCACAGCTAAAACCTGATTGCAAATTCAAACAAGGTTTACCAGCGTCTTTATCAATTTGGAAACCTTCTGAAGCCGAAAAATACAATGCAATACAGCAAAATCCGAAACATTTTTTGCAATTAATTCTTAGGTCTTTATACAATTCTTTATAGTTCTTATCTCTATTTTGACATGCCATATTCCTTCACCCCATATTTTCAAAAATAAATGTTCTAATTTATATACAACAGAAATATTATTTTACCTGTATTATATAATTAAATTTATCTATTCTTCTATATTCTAATTTTTTATTATATTTTTTTAATTCATTTTCTAGAAAATCAATATATGAATAATACTCATCTTTTATTTCTTCTACCTGCTTTTTAGATAATTCACTTAAAATATTTTTTTCGTCATCTCTACTTTTAAACATCAAATCTCCAATAACTATCATTCCATTATCTTTTAATACTCTTAGCATTTCTTGTATTTATAATTATTTCTCATATATTCATCCCCTAATAATATTATTTCTAATATTATTCTAAACTTTCGCCTAAGGCTAAAGTCAATAAAAAAACTACAAAAACGCACTAAATTTTTGTAGTTTTTATAAGAGGTTAAAAAAAGAGGGTTGTTCATTAGTAGATTTATTTAATTTTTATTGATTTTTTCTAATTGGTATCCAAACTTCAAACTTTGAATTAGCTGGATCTTGATTCAAGTATAATTCAATATCTGGTGCATCTGCATATTCATATCCTGATGTTGGTAACCACTCTGTAATTATTCTTTTTTCAATTTCTTGAATTGCTGTTGGCATAGCACCCTGTCCAGGAAAAACTGCCCAAGTGCCTGCAGGTATTATATATTCATACATACCCTTTGGTACTTCTTTATCAGTTTCTACAGCTATATAATACTCCCATTTCTCTAAGCTATCCATACAAGCACTAACCCCTAATACTCCCTTAGAATCTGCATTCATAAGAGATACTATCTGATTAATTGCTCCACTTTGTGCTGATTCTTGCCATAACTTCGGTACAGATTTAAAATTTTTCTCAATATTCTTTTCCAATAGTGCTTTTACTCCCACTATTCTGATTTTTTCTTTCTTAACTATACTATACTCCATTTCTCCTACTCCTTTTATTGTTATTTTAAAACTAATAGGAGGATATGCTTTTAGGAAGGTCCCCTCTCTTTGCGCTACTGAAGGTGATACATGATGTATCTTTTGAAAAGCTCTATTAAAAGCGGTTGGTGATTCATAGCCATAGCGTAACGCTACATCAATTACCTTATCTCCACTTTGTAAATCAAAGGCAGCTTTTGTTAGCCTCCTATTTCTTATATACTCTGATAGCGGCGTTCCTGCTATATATGAAAACATTCGTTGAAAATGATAGACTGTACAGCATGCTATCTTTGCTACTTGTTCATACTCAATTTCTCCATCTAAATTTGCTTCAATATATCCTAGTGCTTCATTTAATTTTTCTAACCATTCCATTAAGCTATCTCCTTACAAATAATAGTATAGTGAATTATAAATTTAAAAACCTCTCATCTAATGCACAAATATGAGAGGCTGCTATTTACTTATTAATTAGCTTTTATTTTATATTCAAATTATACCATATTTTGTTTATGTATTTAAACAACCAATAACTTGATAGTTTTTTCATTTACTGACTTATTGCAATAATGCCACTTCGCTTAAATACTCTGTGAAATAAGCTCTGTAAAATATTTAGGGTCACCAGTAGAATAATAATTGTACCACGATTCAATAATCTCACAAGGAAAAACATTCAAATATTGTATAATGTATTTCGCCCACAACAAACCTCCTGCTGAACTTGCTGTTATCAAGTTGCTATCTACAACAGCCGGAGAATTAACATATAACTCTTTACCACTATATTGTTTTGAAAATAATGTTAGGTAATCTAAAGAATTGCTTGTATGCTTAAATTTATCTAAAACTTTTAAATCAGCTAAAGCAAGGCAACCATATTATTTTCATCTATTTTATCTATTAAACAATCTGGAATTATACTTAATCCACCAATTGTTTGTATTGGATTCTTACTAGTGCTAATAGTTTTAATTACAAATTCTCTATTTTGTTTTTTCAACATAGATTCCATACTAATGGCTTGTAGAATATAGCCAACTTCCCATTCAGCCATAGATTCTAAAATGTAAAGATATATAATTTTCTTCATTTTATTATATAAAGTAATATTCCTAGCAATCTTTCAATCTTCATCATCTCACCTCGATTCAATGTATATAGATTTTATAGTGCTACTGGACAAATTGTTCTGAAGCAATCCATAGCGCTCCTCGTAAAGATGCCTACACTATGAAGTTTTAAAACAAATGAGAAAAGCACCCCATCCTCCCAAGAATAGTTGTGCTTTTTTATAATTAAAATCTTTTATACCTTAATCCACCCTTTATCCACCCAATGCTGATTATCAACCGATAATTTTTTTTCTTTTTTAGCAATAGCCTGGTGCATCATTTTAGTGATGGCGAATTTAATCCTTACTTTTATTCCCTTATGTGCTATACGCGTTTTTTTATATTTTTCAGCAATCTTTTTCGTTTTTCTGATTATAATATTTTTACGCTTATTGGATAGTTCATTCCAAATAACACCCTCAAGCAATCCTATGCCCAACTTTTTAATGTCAGAGACGCCAAGCCAAGATAGACTTGTTGCAATGTCATTTTGTGCTCCACCGTTAAATATACCTATAGCATTTGTCAAGACCACAGCCCTTTTGTTAAACATTCTTTCATCGGGTCTATGTACCATCCAATGCGCACACAAATGATCAAGCAAATTTTTCATCTGCGAAGTAGTTCTTAGCGCATAAACAGGAGAAGTAAATACAAGCAAATCAGCATTCAAAATAGCGTTCCATATAGGCATAACATACTCTGCGTGAGGACAAAACTGCTCACCTTTAAAAAAACAATTTTTACATCCGCAGCAAAAATGAGGCAAATCCTTTGGTAAGTAAAATTCTGTTATTTCATTTCCATCACGCAAAATTTCTAAAAAATTTTCTTTTATATTATAGGTACAACCTTTTATTTCGGTTCCATTTATCACAGTAATCTTCATATCATTTAACTTCCTTAAAATATAATTTATTTTCCTGTTATAAAAATAATCTCACTTACAAATTACTACTTACCTTATACTTAAAAGCTTGATTAACATTTATTTAAGCTCTTTCAATTATAACATATTTTGGGAATATGTGCTGCTAAACTTATTATATTTTATTACTTGCGATACGGTTTACTGTAACTATTCTAAATGACGATTTAATGCTTATTGTTTGCATATCGTCTGCCTTAAGTTTACCTAATAAAATCTTTAATTAATATAAAAAAAATACTATACTTAATAATAATATCTTAATTAATACCTACAAATAGAAAAGACTAGATGGAGGAGTTTATATATGAAAAAAAAAGATATACTTGAGTTAAAAAAACGTTTAAAGAAAGATCATTGCACCTTCACTAAATTGTGTGGTTGCTATGTTAATGGTGAAAAAAATATTATTTTAAATTTTAGAGAAACCTTTTTAAATTTAGATGAGGATGAGTGCTTTAAGTATTTGGAAATTGCTAAAAAAGTCCTATCTGGAACTATTGGTAATAATATTTTGGAACTTAACTTTCCCCCTAATGAAAATCTTGAAAATGAAAAGCAAATTTCTCTTATGCAGCTTAAAAAAAGCCAATTAAAGGATGATGCTATGCTTCAAGATTTTTATAAATCTATTATAGATAGTTATGATTATACTGGTAATTTTTTAATACTAGTTTTTCACGATGCTTATGACATTATTACTAAAACTACTGATAATGCTAAAATAGATGAATCTGAAGAAGTATATGAGTATATTCTATGTGCAATATGTCCTGTTTCACTTTCAGCTCCTGGGCTTAGATACTTTGAAGAAGAAAAGAAAATAAAGGCACGTATTAGAGATTGGGTGGTGGATGCTCCAACCCTTGGCTTTGTGTTCCCTGCTTTTATTAATCGTAGTTCAGATGTTAATTCCATTATGTATTACACTAAAAATGCAAAGGACCCGCATCCTGAATTAATGGAAAAGTCTTTAGGTTGTTCTTCAAAACAGACTGCCACTATCCAAAAAGAAACCTTCCAAACAATTATTAAAGATTATATTGACACTGATGAAAAAAAAGCTGAGAAAACTTTTATGGAAATACAAGAAAACCTAAATACTATGATAGATGAATACGATGCAATATATGATGATACAGATGCTGAACCTATAATCTTAACACAAAAGGATATACAAAATCTTTTAATAGAAAGCGGAGTTCCTGAAGAAGTTACTACTAAAATTGAAAAATCTTATTTAGAAAACTTTGGTGAAGATCTGCCTTTAGCAGAGAATTTAATTGACTCAAAAGTACTTAAGGCAAATGCTCAAAGAAAAAAGGAAGAACAGCTTGAAAAGAAAGTAGAAATACTTCAAGCTAGACTTGAGCAAGTTAAACAAGAGACTGCTGTAGATAATGAAACTAACCTGTCTACAGAAGTTACTGATGATAATGTGGTTTTAGAAGACGCTCAGGATACAAATTCAGAAGATACTAAGGTTGTTACTTCTCACTATGACGTTATACTTCAAGTAAAACCTGAAAAAATACCTCAAATAAAATCTCAAATAATTGATGGTCAAAAATGCATAGTTATTCCTATTAATGAGAATGAACAAACTAAAGTTAATGGCTTAGATGATTTGATTTAAGCTATATAAATTAATAAAGAAAAGTAGCAAATCTAAAAATAAAGTTTGCTATTTTTCTTTACTCTTTCTCATTTATTAATCTACTTAAAAATTTTTAACTAATAGATAAAATTAGAATTTGTTTTAATATTCTTTAAATAAGTTTTTTTCTCTAACCCAACTTTTTAATTGTTCCATTATTTGTACATTCTCTGAACCGTAAGTACCTGTTCTTCGTATATAAGCAACTTTATATGATGGTATCATTTCAATATTAATATCCATAACTTACCTTCTTTTTTAATAGAGTACATCGATACCTGAATTCATCATATAATGCTTTAAAATGTATAGGTTATAATTTTTTATAGATCCTCATTGCAAAGATATAAGCAACAACTATTATTGCTATACACCAAGCAAGGGCAACCCATATATCATTTCCTACTGGCTGGTTTGCTAATAAATTACGAATAGCTTCTACGATAGGAGTTACAGGTTGATTTTCTGCAAAAGCACGTACTACTGAAGTCATTGTATCTGTTGGTACAAAGGCAGAACTGATAAATGGTAAAAATATGATTGGGTAAGAGAATGCACCTGCACCATCTGGCGTTTTAGCAGCTAGTCCCGCTATTACAGCAATCCAAGTCAAAGCTAGTGTAAATACTCCTAGAATCCCAAATACCGCTAACCATTCTAAGATTCCTGCTGAAGAACGGAAGCCCATTAATAATGCAACAAGTATAATTACTACTACAGAAATTCCATTTGAAATTAATGAGGTTAATACATGTCCCCATAATACTGTAGAACGAGCGATAGGCATAGAGTGAAAACGTTCAAAGATACCACGCTCTTTATCTATAAACAAACGGTAAGCTACATATGCAATCCCACTACCAATAGCCATTAACATTATACCTGGTAATAGATAATTAACATAATTTTCTGTACCTGTTTGGATTGCACCACCAAATACATAAACGAATAATAACATCATCGCAATTGGTGTGATACAAACTGTAATAATTGTATCCATACTTCTAAAAATATGACGCATAGAACGTCCAAACATAACACTCATATCTTTGAAAAAATATTTATTTGTAGATTCCATTTATTTCTCCCCCTTTTTACCAATGATTGTTAGGAATATCTCTTCTAATGTAGGTTGTTTTTCAACATATTCAACTTTTGCAGGTGGAAATAATTTTTTCAATCCTTCTAGTGTATCTAGAGCAATGATTTTTCCACCATGAAGAATAGCGATTTTATCTCCAAGCTGTTCTGCTTCTTCTAAATATTGAGTCGTTAAGAATACTGTAGTTCCTGCAGCCGATAACTCTTTTACAATCTTCCAAACTTCTAAACGTGCTTCTGGATCAAGACCTGTTGTTGGCTCATCTAGAAAAATAATCTTTGGATTTCCCGCAAGACTCATTGCTATATCAATTCTTCTTTTCATACCTCCAGAGTAAGTACCCACTCTGCGGTCTGCAGCCTCTGACATGCCAAAACGATTAATTAACTCATCTGTTACTTGATTTGGATTTTTAAGATGTCTAAGTTTTGCTATCATTTGAAGATTTTCACGTCCAGTCAAAATTTCATCAATTGCAGCAAACTGACCAGTAAGACTGATAGAACCTCTAATCTCCCCTGGATTTTTTTCAATATCAAAACCATTAATCACAACACTTCCAGCATCTGCTTTAAGTAAAGTAGCCATGATTCTAATCATGGTGGTTTTTCCTGCTCCATTGGAACCTAGCAGTGCAAAGATACCACCCTGCTCTACTTCAAAATCTACTCCTTTTAGTACTTCTACATTTTTGTAAGCTTTCTTTACCCCTCTAACTTGTATGATATTTTTTTTCATTTTCTTTTCCTCCTCTACAATAGAGTAACCCTACTCAAATCTTGCTTCTAATCCTTTCAATGCAGCTTGAAGAGTTATCATAAAAAAGAGCCGACAACTGTGATTTCACTCACGGTTATCGGCTCTGCGTCTTAGCGTCTGGCTCTTTGATAACTGATATATTAAGTTGTTTTACATTGATTATCGTTTCCTGTTTACACTTAGGACAAAACAGCGGGAAGTTTTCAAGTAACGTATCAACACCTATTTTGACCCGTGTTTTGTTGCCACAGACCGGACATAATATCCACTCGTATTTACACACTCTACCATCCCCTTACTTGATGTTGTTGTTGACCACTATTATTTTAATGCCTGCAAACATTAAGCTGCTTTTCAATGTACCCCACCTTTGCGGGGAGGCGCAGACCTTTCACTTCAATTGCTTTCTCAATCCCGATATCCACCTTTTACTTTGTTTTATCCGTAACCTTTTTCATGGCCCTGTTAACTTCTTGGTCAACAGATTCTTGATAGATGTTGGCGTAAGTTTTTGAATCTTTGATTAGATCGTCGCAGAAAGCCGCTACGTCACTGCCCGTCACTTCGAGTACGCCTTTCCCCAAGGTCGCGCCTTCTTCAAAAAGATCGATAATCCCCGAGAGCAAACCCGTCCCCTCGGTTAGCTCAACAGGGCCAAC
>JAYFRK010000307.1:0-5822 GCA_034925975.1 Clostridium sp. | reverse complement strand
TAGCTAGGACAAATTTTAACATGCTCCTTCTAGCTATGTCAGCTATGGTAGTAATGTTATCTATAGACAGCTATAGCAAAGTAAGTAGTGGCGTTATGTTTTCAATAAGTATAAAGGTTTCAGTAGTATTAATATGTGTATATATATTAGGACTTATATTTTCACTTTATACTCATAGTAATCTTTTTGTAGTAAGCGAAGGAAAAGAAGAGAGGATTATAAGTATTGATGATAAGAAAAGAAAAAGAGCTATAGTATTAGAGATAATAATTAATTCAGCCTTATTATTTTTAATGAGTGAAAAACTTATATTAAATATAAATGAATTAGTTAATTATCATAATTTATCTCAAGAATTTATAGGAATAATACTAATTCCTATATTAGGTAATATAGGTGAAAATGTTGCTGCTATAATGTCTGCAGCTAAAAATAAGGTAAATATGAGCCTAGAAATAGCTATAGGTTCAAGTATTCAGATAGCTCTTTTTGTTACACCTTTACTTATAATTTTTTCCTATTTTTCTGGAACACATATGAATTTTGTTTTTAGTAATTATCAAATAATTATGAGTGCTATTGCCATTGCAATGTCTTTCTTTGTGTTTCAAGATGGAAAAACCTATTGGCTTGAAGGAGCAATTTTAATAGCTATATATACTATGATAACTATGGGATATTATTACTTGGTATGAATTTATAATTATTTTAATATAATTATTATGATATTAATTCATAAGGTGATTAGTTGGGAAACAGAAAAGTTATACAAACATATTACACTGATGTAAATAATTTAGCTGATATGCTGGGTAAACTAGTAAATTCCTACAGGCTACTTATAGGTGGTGCTGATGAATTAAATAAAATAGCTCTATCTAATAAAGGTCAAGTGAAGGATGCTCTAAAAAGAGCCAATAAGCTAGGTGATGTAATAGATGAAATCATAGATATATTAGAAAAATCTAGTTATAATTATGTTGATTACTGTGAATTAAAATCAGAAGTTCTTAAAGATAAAATTAATATGGAATCTATAGTTACAGAAATACAAGAAGATTTAAGTTTTAAAGATTAAAAAAAGTGTGACCGAGAATTAGTCACACTTTTTTAATCTTTAATTTGCTAATCATAAGATAAGATAAGATAACCATAAGAATACTTGTCATTAAGATATTAGAAGTATTTTTCATAGTTATAAAAGAATATAAGGACATAACCATACCTGCTACAGTTATTGGTATTCCCATAAATGAACCATCAAACTCAGTAGTATTATATCTTGCTAGTCTATATGCACCAGCTAAAGGAAATACTAGTACTAATAGATATCCTAATATTCCTAAATCCATAAGGTTATATAGATTAAAAACTAAAATTGCAGGTGCAACACCAAAAGAAACCAAATCTGCAAGAGAATCTAATTCTTTTCCAAGTTCTGAAGATGCATCTAAAAATCTGGCTATTCTTCCATCATATCTATCCATTATACCTGCCAATAAAATAAATATACAAGCTGACTTGTAATCTCCTTGAAATGTCATAATAAGAGATAGCAGACCGCAAGCAAGATTTCCTAAAGTAAAAGCATTTGGCACTGCGCTTTTTGCCATTATAAAATCACTCCTAAATAATAATCCATAGAATTAAAAACAATAATTCATTTATTTTAATAGTACTTATTATTATATTATATATTATTTTGGACAAATATTTAAGTCTAAAAAAAATTTTTTATAAATATTTAAGAACTTTTGGGTAAAAATAAATTTAGGAGGTGCTTCAAATGGAAATAAAGAATATAATGACAAAGAATGTTGCCACTATAAACCCAGAAGATACAGTTGAACGTGCTGCCCAAATGATGAAAGAACATAATGTAGGTTCTATACCGGTTTGTAGAGGAGAGGAAGTAGTAGGAATAATTACAGATAGGGATGTTGCTTTAAGATCTGCTGCTGAAGGACAAAATGTACATCAACAAAAGGTAAAGGACATAATGACATCTAATCCTGTAATAGGTACACCAGAAATGGATGTTCATGAAGCGGCTAGAATAATGAGTGAGAGACAAATAAGAAGGCTTCCAGTAGTAGAGAATAATAAAGTAGTTGGAATTGTTGCATTAGGAGATTTAGCTGTTGAGCCGAACTTTTCAAATGAAGCAGAAAGTGCTCTAAGCAGCATATCAGTACCTGCTAGCCCACAAATATAAATATATTTGTTTAAAATATTCCTACAGGATAATTAAAATATACAAGATTAATTAGGAACCTATGAACTTACATATATCATAGGTTCTTTTTATTTGTATAAGTATAATAAAAAATGAATTATTTTCAAATTTATTGTTAATATAGATTTTATATATTGCATATAATTTGTTAATTTATTATATTAGGATTATAATAATTTAAGACAGAAATTATAATATAAGCATTATTATTCTAATTAATGATGTTTGATGAATTGATAGGAGAAATTATATATGAATAAAGTAAAGTTCATTTACAATCCTTATTCAGGTGAAAATACGATAGTAACTGATATTGACAAAGTTATAATGGTTCATCAAAAATATGGTTATGTTGTAGAACCTTTTAGAATTAGTAGAGAGTATGAACTAGATCAGGCATTTAAAAATATTGATGATAGCTTCAAATATATATTAATTGCTGGAGGAGATGGAACGGTAGATAATGTAGTAAACTATATGAAAAAGTTAAACATAGATATTCCTATAGGAATCCTTCCTACTGGAACAGCAAATGATTTTGCAAAATTTATTGGAATTCCATTAAATGTAGAAAGAGCTTGTGAACAAATATTAAATAGTGAACCTGCTGATATAGATATTGGAAAAATAAATGATAAATATTTTGTAAATGTGGCAAGTACAGGACTATTTACTGATGTATCACAGAAAACAGATGTGAATCTAAAAAATACTATAGGAAAATTAGCCTATTATGTAAAAGGAATAGAACAAATTCCTAACTTTAGAAAGCTTAAAGTTAAAGTTACTTCTGAAGAAATGGAGTTCTGCGGAAATATGTATTTGATGCTTGTATTTAATGGCCAAACTGCTGGAAATTTTAATTTAGCCTATAAAGCAGATTTAGCTGATGGAATGCTAGATGTAATAATTATAAAAGCTGGTATGATAACAGATATAATTGCTTTGTTTATAAAAATGTTAAAGAGTGAACATTTAGAGGACTTTAAAGGTCTTATTTATTTCAAAACAAATAAACTTGTAATTGAATGTGATGAAGATATAGTTACAGATATAGATGGAGAGAGAGGACCAGATTTTCCAGTTACAATTGAATGTATTAAAGGTGGGCTAAAAGTTTTAGGAGTCATAAATACAAATAACGAAAAAATGTGAATAAAGAATAGTTGAGAATAATAAATATAGATAACAACAATTTTAACGAGGAGAATATGTTGAAACCTTATATTTATTTGGTACTACTATTATTTATGATACTCATTACATATGAAGGATTTAAAAGAGTTCTTAAATGTGCTCCAATCAAAATGAAGGCAATTTGTGCTGGAGTTTTTATAGGGGTAGGGATTAGATATATAACTCTACTAGTTATATTTTTACTCAATAGTGTAAACTATGTATATCTGACAAAGCCGTTATATTTTCTAAATCTTATATGTATCCCTATGGGTGCATTAGTTACTATTTATATATTAATAAGAGATGACAGAATAAACTTTTCCTACATGTTTCTTATAAGTGGAATTTTTATAGGGTTGTACGTATATTTAATTTATAAATATCCAATAGAAGTAAAGGTTAGTAACTTATATGGATATTATATGGATTTTATAAGTGCCATCTATGTATATGTTGTTTATATGTTACTTAATGTGATATTTATAATTTTAGTTATAGCGTATTCAAATAGGAAAATATATAAAATTGGAGTTATATTCGTAGTAGTATCATGTTTGTTCTTGATTTTTGAAACTATGCTGAACATTACAGGAAAAGGTATATTTGAAAATATAATTATTAGTGATATATTATGGATATTAACATTAAACTACGGAATAAGTAGATTAAAAAAGCCAGGAAGATAATGCTATCTACCTGACTTTGTTTTCTTTTTAAAATTTTTATGCCTTGATTTTATTTGCCTTGGCGGTATTAAGCAGTTTTTACCAAAGCCAATCAAGTCTTCTCTTCCAGCTTTGATAAGAGCTTTTTTTACTAAGTTATAATTTTCTTCTTTTGAAAATTGAAGTAAGGCTCTTTGCATAGCTTTTTCTTCAGGAGTTTTTGGAATATAAACTTTTTCTCCTGTAAGAGGGTTTATACCTGTATAATACATGGTAGTAGACAAGCTACCTGGGGTAGGATAAAAATCTTGAACCTGTTCAGGGGTATGACCCATTTGCTTTATGTAAATGGCAAGTTCAATTGCAATATTTAGATCACTGCCAGGATGACTTGAAATAAGATAAGGCACTAAATATTGTTTTTTGCCTAATCTTTTATTTGTTTCATGATATTTTTTTTCAAAAGCTTCATAAACTTCATTTTTAGGCTTTCCCATTAGCTTTAAGACCTTATCATTTATATGTTCAGGTGCAACCTTTAGTTGCCCGCTTACATGATACTTACATAGTTCATTAAGAAAACTATTATTTTTATCTGCCATAATGTAATCAAAGCGTATTCCAGAACGTATAAATACCTTTTTTATCCCAGGTAGATTCCTGACCTTTCTTAACATTTCTAAGTATTCACTATGGTCGACCTTTAAGTTTTTACAAGGAGAAGGGAAAAGACATTGTTTGTTTTTACATACTCCGTGCTCTTTTTGATGTTCACAGGCTCTATGTCTAAAATTTGCAGTAGGGCCTCCAACATCATGAATATAACCTTTAAAATCACTTAGAGTAGTTAAAAGTTTAGCTTCATCAAGAACAGATTCCTGACTTCTATTTTGTATAGTTCGGCCTTGATGAAAATTAAGGGCACAAAATGAGCAACCTCCATAACAACCCCTATGACTTGTAATAGAAAATTTAATTTCGTTAATTGCAGGTATTCCGCCTTTGGATTCATATATAGGATGATAAGTCCTGGTATAAGGCAAGTTATAAACTTCATCCATCTCAGTTTCGGATAGTGATTCTTGAGGTTTATTTTGGATAATATATCTATCTCCATGTTTTTGCACTATTATTTTGCCGTTAATATTGTCCTGTTCATAATATTGTATTTTAAAGCTTTCTGCATAAGCTTTTTTACTATCAATACAGGATTCATAGGAAGGGACTTCTATATAGTTATTTATATTTTCTAGAGTATTGGCTGCATAAACAGTTCCGTTAACCTTAGTTATATTTTTAATATCCATTCCATACTTTAGTAGGTTAGCTACTTGAACTACAGTTTTTTCACCCATGCCATATATTAGTAAATCAGCTTTAGAATCTATTAAAATGCTTCTTCTAAGCTTATCCTCCCAATAATCATAGTGAGCAAAACGTCTTAAACTAGCCTCTATTCCGCCTATTATTATTGGAACACCTTTATAAGCTTCGCGAGCCTTATTGCAATATACAATTAAAGCTCTGTCAGGTCTATGACCTATTTCGCCACCTGGTGAAAATAAATCAGTATGTCTTTTCTTTTTAGCGGCGGTATAATGATTTACCATAGAATCCATATTGCCTGAATTAATCAAGAAAGCATATTTTGGCTTTCCAAGGATTCTAAATGCTTCTACGTCCTGCCAGTTAGGTTGAGCTATTATGCCTATACTAAATCCTTCATGTTCTAGTACACGGCT
>JAYFRK010000144.1:0-2991 GCA_034925975.1 Clostridium sp. | reverse complement strand
CTTTTTAAAATACCTTGAAAAGATCTTTTGTCCTTCAGTAAAGCTCTTAAATTCAGAAATATTAAGATAACTGCAATTAATATTAATGTAATGGCTGTTCCCATAAATTCACCCCTTATGTCCCATATGAGCTTTAAATTTTTAGATTAAACCTCATATTTAAGCTTGCTCATCATTTTTCTAAGATGAATGTTGGCCCTGCTATGTAATTGACAAACTCTTGATTCTGAAACTCCTAAAACCTTTCCAATTTCTTTTAGTGTCATACCTTCATAATAATATAATGATAAAACAGTATTATCCTTTTCATTTAATAGCTCTAAAGCTCTTGTAAGGTACTCTACCTGTTCTTGCTCTTCTAAAGCCTTTTCAGGATTTGGGCTCTTCTCATCTTCTATGGTACCCATCAAAAGCATATCATCATCTTCTGAAAAAATTAGATCTTCTAATGACACAATAGATATGTAATTTATAAAATTCTCTATCTCTCCTACACTTGTAATATTTACTCCCAGTTCCTCAGCAATTTCTTTACTACTCGGTTCTTTAAGATTCCTTTTTTGCAATGTTTCAACTGCATTATTATAACGGTTAAGCTTGTCCATAGCTCCTTTAGAAATAGGGCTGTTTTTTCTGATTTCATCAATCATAGACCCTCTGATTCTTATTGAGGCATAGGTTGAAAACTTCATTCCTTTGCTTTCATCAAACTTATTTAATGCATCCATAAGACCGACCATACCATAACCGATCAAATCTTCAAATTCAATATATTTGCTTTTTCCAATAATAACTCTTGAAGCAATATACTTAACTAGTGGTATATACTTTTTCACTATCTGTTCTCTAAGATCCAAGTTACTTGCTAAGGACATTCCCTATTCCTCCTTTAATCCTTTTTTCATCTGTTCACGCATGATTGCAAAAACATACTTAATTATCTTATCTTGTTCTATCATCTTCAAATCCACAAAGCTTATTCCGCAAAGCTTATCCCCGACTTCATCTTTTACTACTCTTTTTATTTCTCCTTTAACAAGGATATACATTTCTTCTATTGGCAATATTACTACTATTAAATCATCTCTTTTTAAATCTAGTGAAGTTTTTAATTTTGATCCTCCTCCACTTAAATCTAATAGAGTTCCCTTTTCAAATTTCACACTTGCTAAGTTTTCTTTATTAAGTTTAAAATTCTTACCTATTAACCCAAACTTAACATCAATAAGCACTGGTACACGTACATATTTTCTTCTTTGAATTTTTTTTACCTTCTGAGGCTTATTAATCCAAATCAATGGTATATTAGATTTATTTCTTGAAACTACCATAGAGGGAAACTGATATATGCAATTCCCATCGTAGTAAAGTACTTCAATTCTTTCATTTTTTCTTAGTGGCAAGTATTGGCTATCTTTAATTGGAATACTTATGGCTACATAATCATCCTTAACATCTTGAATATCACAAGTGTATATTTCCTCATATGATATTATTTCTACTTTGTTGTTTATTTTAAAATTTACTTCAGTCATTATTAACCCTCCTATGAAAAGATGCTAAAAATCTTTTTAAATAAACCCTGTATTCCTTCACCACTGCTATTAACACTTAAGCCACATATCTTTGATGCTACTCTTTCAATATCTTGAGCTGCTTCACAATTTGGGTGATTAATTACAAAGGGTTTTTGCTCTCTGACAGATTGAATTAGCTTTCTGTCTTCAGCAATACTTCCAAGATGCTCCAATTGTATGTTTAAAAATCTCTCTGCAGCATTCTTGAATTTATTAAAAGTAATTTCACCTTCTTGTCTCTCAATAACTCTATTTACAATAATTTTTGCTGATAACTTTATTTTAAAATGATCAACAGCTTTAACAAGACTATAAGCATCTGTAAGGGAAGTAGGTTCAGGTGTTGTAATTACTATAAGCTCCTCACAGCATTTTATAAAGCCCAATACTGTTCTGTTAATCCCAGCTCCTGTGTCCATTAATATAAAATCAAATCCACTAAGTTTACCTAATTTATTTAAGAAATCTTTTCTTCTCTCATCATCAATTTCATCGATTTTATTTATACCTGTTCCCCCTGGCAAAAGCTTTACTCCATAAGGTCCTTCTATTATTACATCTTCAATTTCTTTATTGTTAAATATAATATCATATACGTTATATCTTGGTAAAAATCCCATTAATACATCGTCATTTCCCATTCCTACATCTGCATCAAAAATTAACACAGACTTTCCCATCTTCTGTAGAGCTATTCCCAAGTTTACTACGAAATTACTTTTGCCTACTCCACCCTTACCTGATGTAACTGTAATTATCTTGGCTCCTCCACTATCTTTATGGGAAATGGGCTCCTCTATATCTTTTTCTTTAGCTAATTGTCTAAGTTTCTGAGCTTGGTCTAGCATATAAATTCCTCTCCTAGTATAAGGTTACAAACATCTTCTTTATTTAGCCTCTTAAAATCATCTGGTACATTTTGGCCTACAGTTACAAAGCTAAGAGGCTTTCCTGTACACTCTAGTATATTCAAGATGGATCCGTAAGTTGTTGTTTCGTCTAGTTTTGTAATTATTACATTATTAAAGTTTAATGTCCTATATCCTTCAACAATAGAATCTATATCTTTATCTTTAGTTGTACAACTTATAACAAGATATATATTATTTGCATCCACTTTTTGTATAAATGCATTTAATTCTGCTATCTGCATGGCGTTTTTACTACTTCTTCCTGTAGTATCAATTAATATAACATCACATTGGTTCATGCACTCTATAGCTGTCTCCATTTCCTTTACAGAAAATACCGTTTTAAATGGTATATTCATTATATCTGCATAAGTATTTAACTGTTCTACTGCACCTATTCTATATGTATCAATTGTAATTAATCCAACTTTTTTCTTCTCAATTAGAGCAAGTCTTCCTGCAAGCTTAGCAATAGTGGTAGTTTTTCCAACTCCTGTAGGACC
>JAYFRK010000624.1:0-4314 GCA_034925975.1 Clostridium sp. | reverse complement strand
CGTTCTTTTTTAATCACTAATTGCTAGTCACTTAGCTTGCTTATTCCCATTAGTGATTATAGACTAGAGATTAGGCATTTATTCAAATTTAGAATTTCATGTTCTTCAATAGGTCTGCAAAAACATAATTTCCTTCGTCAGTGTCACTATATTTTTCTATTTCTTCTGCAGTTTTATTGTCAGCCTCTTTGATGCTTAATGATAGTTTCTTCTTTTCTTCATTTAATTCTAGAATTTTAATTTTTACATTATCTCCTACATTTAAAACTTGAGAAGGCTTTGCTATATTTTCATCTGTAATTTGGGTTATATGAACTAATCCTTCTACTCCCGGTTCAAGTTCTACAAATGCTCCAAAATCAGCAAGTCTTACAACTTTTCCTGTTAGAATATCATTAACCTTATATTTAGCGCTTACATTATTCCAAGGATCTTTCTCTACATCCTTTAATCCTAATGAAATTCTTCCACTTTCTTTATCAAAATTTAATATATATACCTCTACTTTATCTCCTTCTTTTACAACTTCTGAAGGATGATTGACTCTTTTCCATGATAAATCTGAATTGTGGATTAGTCCATCAACTCCTCCTAGATCAACAAAAGCGCCAAACTTAGCAAGTCTGCTTACGATACCAGTTACCTTTTCTCCTTTTTTAAGATTAGACCAAACTTTTAATTTTTTCTCTTCTAACTCTTCTATTTCAACTACTTTCCTAGATAATACAACCTTTTTCTTTTCCATATTAAATTCAATTACTTTAACCAATAGCTCACTTCCAACAAATTTACCTAAGTCTTTCACAAAAGAATTAGAAATATGTGAAGCTGGTATAAATGCTCTTACCCCATTTATATAGCAAACAACACCTCCTTTTACAACTTCACTAACTTTCACTTTAATCTTAATCCCTTTTTCAAAGCTTTCTTGAAGCTCATTCCAAATTTTTAATTCATCAGCTTTGCTTTTAGATAATACTACATTCCCTTCACCATCATTTACCTTTACTACATATACGTCAATACTATCTCCTGATTTAAAAATTTCTTTTAAATCAACTTCTTCTTTTGAAATTTCTTCTTTCTTTATAATACCATCTGATATGTATCCTATATTGACTAGTACCTCACTATCAGATACAGAAATAACTTCTCCCTTTATAATGTCACCATTATGAATAGGTTTCATAGAGCTTTCAATTTGTTCCATCATATCCTTCATTGAAATTTCTTCTGGCATTTCCATTGTCATAAAAACCTCCCCTTACTTTATTAATATTAATTTAGTTTACTTGTAATAAGCTTTAATTATAGCCTAATTATAAAATTTAAAAAATTCATTCTACTATAGTATATCAAAATATAAAGCAATGATAAATGTGGAAAAATACTTATAAAATTTGTATAAACTAATTTGCTCTAAGCCAAACTATCTAGTAATAATCAACATTTAAAACTATAGTTATCAAGTACTAATAAAAAATTCCTAAATGAATATATGTATCTACATCCATTTAAGATAATTTTAAATTAAAATAATTTAAGGAGTTGTGGTGAGTAAAATGCAAAAAAATAAATCAATATTAAGAAGAAGTCTTTACATAATTATATGCTCAATATTTATTTTCAACTTTATGCTTGCTAGTACTGCAAAAGCCTATAAAAAAATAACTGCCCATGATTTAAGAGATTATCTTTCTGTATCAACACTTATGATAATAATAGATGTAAGAAATCCTGAAGAATACTTAAATGGTAGAATACCTACAAGCGTTAACATGCCTCTATATAATTTATCTAATGAAGTTAAATCATACAATATAGCCCATCCTACTAAAATTATAGTATATGCTAATACACAAGAAGTTTCTGATAGAGCAGCAAAAACTCTAGAAGATTTAGGATATACAGATATATCTAGTATGGGAAGCATTAATGGTTGGACCTATTCTCTCCAAAAATAGCTACTTGACAGTATTTCCTATTTAAACTATAATTAAAAATCAAAGAGTTAAATAAAATACTGCGTTGATAAGGAGTAGTAATATTAGATTCAATTTCAGAAAGCTGTCGGTTGATGAGAGACAGTATTGATATAATGTGAACTTGCCTTTGAGCTTATCTGACAAAATCAGATACGGTGTAACCGTTATATTTATGAGTGAAGCGTAATGCTTAACAAAGAGTGGTACCGCGGAATATTATCTTTCGTCTCTTATATTTTAGAGACGAAAGTTTTTTTATTTTAATCTATAATTTATCCGATGACTACCCGCTCTAATACTCCCATCTCATTCAAAGTGGAAGTAAAGAGCGGGCTACATCCCTGGATAACGACTTCTAAGGAGTAAAACTCCTAAGAAGTCTGTTAATTAGCTTCTAATTTTAACTTATTGACTAATAAAAAAACTATTGAGGAGGTAACTTCAAATGGGAAACTACGGAACATCTGTAGATAAAAAATGGCAGAATAAATGGGAAGAATCTGGTCTTCACAACTTTAATGAAAATGCACCTGGTGAAAAATTGTATGTACTTGAAATGTTCTCATACCCTTCTGGTGCAAAATTACACGCAGGTCACTGGTTTAAGTATGGGCCTACAGATTCATGGGCAAGATTTAAGAAAATGCAAGGATATAACGTATTCCAACCTATGGGCTTTGACGCTTTTGGACTTCCTGCTGAAAACTATGCTATAAAGACAGGTATTCATCCTAAAGATTCTACAATGAAAAATATAGATAATATGAAGGAACAGTTAAGAGCAATGGGAGCTATGTTTAACTGGGATCATGAAGTTATAACTTGTCTTCCTGATTATTATAAATGGACACAATGGGTATTTTTAAAATTATATGAAAAAGGGCTTGCATACAGAAAAAATGCTCCTGTAAACTGGTGCCCTAGTTGTAATACAGTTTTAGCTAATGAACAAGTTCTTGAAGGACATTGTGAAAGATGTGATTCTGAAGTTGAGAAAAAACAATTAACTCAATGGTTCTTGAAAATAACTGACTACGCTGAAGAATTATTAGGTAAATTAGACGAATTAGACTGGCCTGAAAAAACCAAAGCAATGCAAAAACACTGGATAGGAAAATCAAAAGGTGCTGAAGTAACATTTAGCGTAGAAAACTCAGATATTAAATTTGATGTATTTACTACAAGAGTAGATACACTAAATGGAGTTACTTATGTTGTACTTGCACCTGAAAGTCCTTTTGTAGATCAAATTACAATTGAAAGTTGCAAGGCTGCTGTAGAAGATTATAAGATTCAAGCTCAAAAACAATCAGATATAGAAAGACAATCTATTACAAGAGAAAAGACAGGGGTATTTACTGGAGCTTATGCTATAAATCCTATAAACGGAAAAAGAGTTCCTATCTGGGTTGCAGATTACGTTCTTGCAACTTATGGAACTGGTTGTGTAATGGCTGTTCCAGGACATGATGAACGTGACTTTGCCTTTGCTTCAAAATATAACCTTCCAATAATTAGAGTTATCCAAGGCGGAGATTCTCTTCCATACACTGAATATGGTGCTCTAGTTAACAGCGGAAAATTTGACGGTCTAATCGGAGATGAAGCCAAAGAAGCTATTGTTAAAAAACTAGAAGAAAAGAAGGTTGGAAGTTGGAAAGTTAATTATAGACTTCGTGATTGGCTTGTTTCAAGACAAAGATATTGGGGTGCTCCTATTCCAGTAGTTTATTGTGAGAAATGTGGAACCGTAGCTGTACCTGAAGAACAATTACCAGTTGAACTCCCTTACGATATTGAATTTACTCCAGATGGAAAATCTCCACTTTCAAAGAATGCTAAATTCTTAAATACAACTTGTCCTAAATGTGGAGGCCATGCGGTTCGTGAATCTGACACATTAGATACCTTTGTATGTTCTTCTTGGTATTATTTAAGATATGTAGATAATAAAAATGATAAAATAGCATTTGATACAGATAAAGTTAATGCTATGCTTCCAGTTGACAAATATGTAGGTGGACCAGAACATGCATGTATGCATCTTCTTTATGCAAGATTCATAAATAAAGCTCTTAGAGATATGGGATATTTGAATTTTGACGAGCCATTTACGTCTCTTACTCACCAAGGATTAATATTAGGACCAGATGGGCTTAAAATGAGTAAATCAAAAGGAAATACTATATCTCCAGATGATTACATCAAGGAATTTGGTGCTGATGTATTTACTACAAGAGTAGATACACTAAATGGAGTTACTTATGTTGTACTTGCACCTGAAAGTCCTTTTGTAGATCAAATTACAATTGAAAGTTGCAAGGCTGCT
>JAYFRK010000298.1:0-2077 GCA_034925975.1 Clostridium sp. | reverse complement strand
TTATTTTACTTTTGATAATGAAGAAACTAGAGGGGTCTATGATAAGTGGTGTAATAGAGGTAGATAAACAATTTTAAGATGAAAAGGATAGGTGAATAATACTTTAATGAATAAAAATGAATTATTAGCAAGAAAGAATATTGGAAAAAAGTTTACAGAAGTGATAGGAAATAATTATAAAAGTTGGACAAAGGGGAAAGTGATAATTTTAAATGGAGCAACAGGTTCAGGAAAGACTTTTTTTATACTAAATACATTGGGAAAACATGCAAGAAAGACTTTTAAGACTATATTATTTTTATGCAATCGGTCAGAATTAGCTGAAATAGTTAGGTTAGAAATAGCAGATTTAGGATTATCACATTCTATAGAAGTTAAAACATATCAAGACATTCAAAATAAAAAGAATCAAGGTAAATTGATAGATGATAATTATACATATGTAGTTTATGATGAAGCACACTATCTTACAACTGAGGGATGGAATCAAAACACAGACATAATGTGGGATTTCTTTTTAAGTAATAAGAATAGTTATATACATATTTTTATGAGTGGTACAGGAAAAAACATGTTTAGTTATCTTAAACATAATTATGAAAATCCACCAAAAGAATATATAATACCATATTCATATGATTATGTAACTAAAACAGTATTTTATGAAGATGATGATAAAGTAGAAGAATTATTTGATAATCTAAAGGAAAATGAAAAAATAATATATTTCAGTAGAACTTTAGACAGAGCTTATGAATTATATGAAAAATATAAAGACAATGCAAATTTTAAGTGTAGCAAATATTGTAAGTATAAAGAATTCAATGAAGATTGTATAAAAACATTTAATGATAATTTAATTACTTTTGAGAAGCAAATACTTATAACTACAACTGCACTTGATGTTGGAATAACTTTAAAAGATAAAAATATTAAATATATAGTCACAGATTTAGTTAATATTAATCAATTGCAACAATGCTTAGGGAGAAAAAGAATAGTTTCAAAAGATGATAAGTGCGAGTTTTATATTAAAAATCATAATAAAAAATCATTAAATGGATTTATAAGGACTATGGAAAATAAAATATTAAATGATGCTACAGAATATTATAATAATCGAGAAGAGTTTATTGAAAAAAATGGAGAAAAAAGAAGTATACAAAATAATCCATGCTTTATGTACAAGAAACCAAATAAAATAGATAGTACAAAGCAGGAAAATTCAATAATGGGCAATTATGAGTTTAATTATTTTACATACATCTATTACAAAATTTCCTTAACAGATTTAAAATATGCTAAAAAAATAGGATTTGACAAATTTGTATTAGAAAGATTAGGAGATACTATTAATAATGTTGAAAATGTAAAGTATATTGAAGAAAAAAATGCAATGAATGATTTGGAAAAATATTTAGATAGCGTCGTAGGAATAAAATATTTTGGACAAGATAAAAAGCAAGTCATGAATAAGTTTAAAGAATTTATTAAAAGTAGATATGGAACTATAAAAGTAGATACAATGAATGGATTTTTAAAAGATAATAATTACAAATATATAATTGAAGACAAACAAGAAACTAAAGGAGAAATGAGAAAGAAAAGATACATTCAGGTTTTGCGATTAGTTGATGAGTAAAAAATATAAAGAAAATTATGCCCCAGATTCTACAATGTCCTATATTATTTAGGTTTATGTTGAAAGTGGAGCATTTTATTACTGGTAGTTAGCTAGTTAAGTAGTTAAATGTAAGAGTAAAATATAAAAAGTTAAGTAAATTTATTTTTGGACAGATTTTCTTCCGACGTTTTTTGTCGGGAGAAAAGATGGACAATCGCCGTTCGGGGGCGAGACCCCGATATCTGTGAGTTAAGTAAACTTTCAATTATTACTATTTGAATTATTTATTAGTTAACTATTAATAATTAGTGTCGCTATCGCTCCCAGTGAGCGAAATAGGTTATGATTATCTATTTCAATAAAAAATAAAAGTTATACTGGAGGAGCTAATATTATGAACAATTTATTAGAAGTGTGCAAAACTAAACTAGACAGAGATCAATTGCAATTAGG
>JAYFRK010000113.1:0-4717 GCA_034925975.1 Clostridium sp. | reverse complement strand
GGTTCTCCTGTTCTTCCATCGTATAAAGCCGTTTTTCCGTCTCTATTGTATCCTGCCTCTTCCAGTAGGTCTACAATTTCACTTTCTAATGCACCACCAAATACAGGTGTAGCTATATGCCAGCCCATTCCTGCAGCTGCCCAGCCTAAGTGCACTTCAAGTACCTGACCAATATTCATACGTGAAGGAACTCCTAGAGGATTCAAGCATATTTGAAGAGGTCTTCCATCTGGCAAGAATGGCATATCTTCTTCAGGTAATATTCTAGATATAACACCTTTATTACCGTGTCTTCCTGCCATTTTATCTCCTACAGATATTTTTCTCTTTTGAGCTATATAACATCTAACTAATTCATTTACCCCCGGAGGAAGTTCATCTCCGTTTTCTCTAGTAAATACTTTTACATCTACTATTATTCCGGCTTCTCCATGAGGAACTCTTAATGATGTATCTCTAACTTCTCTTGCTTTTTCACCAAAGATAGCTCTTAACAATCTTTCTTCAGCAGTAAGTTCTGTTTCTCCTTTCGGAGTAACTTTTCCAACTAATATGTCACCAGATCTTACTTCAGCTCCAATTCTAATTATTCCTCGTTCGTCTATATTTTTAAGAGCATCTTCACCTACATTTGGTATATCTCTTGTAATTTCTTCTGGTCCTAATTTTGTATCTCTAGCTTCTGCCTCATATTCTTCTATGTGTATAGAAGTAAATATATCATCACGAACTAATTGTTCTGATACAAGCATGGCATCTTCATAGTTATATCCTTCCCATGTTATAAATCCCATACGAATATTTTGACCTAAAGCTATTTCACCAAAATCTGTTGATGGTCCATCTGCTAATACATCTCCAACTTTTACTCTTTCACCCTTATCAACTACAGGCCTTTGGTTTATGCAAGTTCCTTGGTTAGATCTCTTATATTTAAGTAATTTATGTTTATCAATTCCACCATCTGAATCTCTTTTTATTCTAATTTCATTTGCACTCACATATACAACTGTTCCATCATGTTCAGCCTTTGGAAGTACTCCTGAATCTACTGCTGCCTTATATTCTATTCCAGTACCTACTATAGGTGCTGCCGACTTTAGAAGCGGTACAGCTTGACGTTGCATGTTAGATCCCATTAGGGCACGGCTGGCATCGTCATTTTCAAGGAATGGAATCATAGCTGTGGCAACAGATACTATTTGTCTAGGTGATACATCCATTAAGTCTACCTGTTCTTTTGGAACAACTATAACATCTTCTCTTACTCTAACAGTTACCTTAGAATCAATGAAATGACCTTCTTCATCTAGTGGTTCTTTAGCTTGCGCTACTAAATATTGATCTTCTTCATCCGCTGTTAGATAAATTATTTCATCTTTAACTTTAATTTCTTTCTTATCAACAACCCTATACGGTGTTTCTATAAAACCATATTCATTAACTCTTGCGTAACAAGCAAGAGAGTTAATAAGACCTATGTTCGGTCCTTCTGGAGTTTCTATAGGACACATTCTTCCATAGTGAGAGTGATGAACGTCTCTCACCTCAAAACCAGCTCTCTCTCTTGAAAGCCCTCCTGGTCCTAAAGCTGACAACCTTCTCTTATGTGTTAATTCTGATAATGGATTTGTTTGATCCATGAATTGTGAAAGTTGTGAGCTTCCAAAGAATTCCTTAATAGCTGCTGCAACTGGTCTGATATTTATTAATGCTTGAGGTGTTATAACTTCTTGGTCTTGAATAGTCATTCTTTATTTGACTACTCTTTCCATTCTTGATAATCCAATTCTAAATTGGTTCTGAAGTAACTCTCCAACAGACCTTAATCTTCTATTTCCTAGATGATCAATATCATCAATGTTTCCAATTCCATAAGGTAATCCTAACTCATAGCTTACAGTTGCATAAATATCATCTATTACTATATGTTTATGAATTAATTCATGTATATTCTTTTTAATTTCTTCTTTTATTGTGCCTTCGTCACTATAATTATCAAGTATCTTTTTAAGTGTTGGATAGTGAACATGCTCTTTAATCTTTAAATCTGTTATATCGAAGTCCACAAATTTATGTATGTCTACAAAGTGATTTCCTATTACTCTAATTACTTTGTCATCGACTTGAATATCTACTGAATTTATAGCACAGTTTTGAATTTGAAGAGCTTTTTCTCTATCTATAGTTTCACCTTTTTGAACAATAATCTCTCCAGTAAATGGATCAGCTACATCTTGTGCTGCTATTTGGTTAAGTAATCTTATATAGATAGCTAGCTTCTTATTAAATTTGTACCTACCAACTCTAGATAAGTCATATCTTTTAGCATCAAAAAATAATGAGTTAATAAGTGATATTGCACTATCAACAGTTGGTGGCTCACCTGGCCTTAATCTTTTATATATTTCAAGTAAAGCTTCTTCTCTAGTCTTTGTATTATCTTTTTCTATTGTCGCTTTTAGTCTTTCTTCCTCACCAAAATAATTGATAATATCAACGTCGCTTCCTAAGCCTAAAGATCTTATTAAAATACTTATAGGAAGTTTTCTTGTCTTATCAATTCTTACATATATAATATCATTTGAATCCGTCTCGTATTCTAGCCATGCTCCTCTGTTCGGAATAACCGTAGACGAGAATAGTTTCTTTCCTGTTTTATCTACATTGTATCCATAGTAAGCTCCTGGAGATCTAACTAGTTGGCTTACTATTACTCTTTCCGCACCATTAATAACAAACGTACCCTGTTGTGTCATTAATGGAAAATCTCCCATAAATACTTCTTGTTCCTTAACTTCGCCAGTTTCCTTATTAAGTAATCTTACCTTGACTTTTAGAGGTGCTGCATATGTAGCATCTCTTTCTTTACATTCTTCCACAGAATATTTAATAGCGTCTTTGTCTAAACTATGGTCAATAAACTCTAAAACAAGATTTCCAGTATAGTCCTGTATAGGATTAACATCTTCAAATACTTCACTTAATCCTTCTTCCCAAAACCATTGGTATGAATTTAGCTGAACCTCTATAAGATTCGGCATAGGACAAACTTCATTAACTTTTGAGAAACTCATTCTCGTTCTTTTACCAATTTGAATAGGATGTACCATTAAAATTTCACCCCTTGCATAAGAATAACAAAAAATGTAACGTTCTAGGATCTATAGGTCCTAGATTACACATACTCATCTTGCTAGTATAACCAAAAAAAATAAATTAATTCAATAATTGTTAATTATTAATGTCGTAACATATTAGACTTTCATGCATTAAATTATAATATCATAATAGGGTATGTGTGTCAACAGTGATTTTTCAAGACATTTAAAAAAGGCACTTACTAAAAGTGCCTTTTTAAGTCAAGTTTTTATTTTAATTCTATTGTAGCACCAACTTCTTCAAGTTTTGCTTTCATTTCATCAGCAGCTTCTTTAGCTACGCCTTCTTTAAGTGTCTTAGGAGCTCCGTCAACTATTTCTTTAGCTTCCTTTAATCCTAATCCAGTTAACTCTCTAACAACTTTTATAACTTTAATTTTTTGTGAACCTGCGTTAGCTAAAACTACATCAAATTCAGTTTTTTCTTCAGCAGCAGCTGCTCCTGCTCCTGCTCCTGCAACAGCAAATGGTGCTGCAGCACTTACTCCAAATTCTTCTTCACATGCTTTTACTAATTCGTTTAATTCTAATACTGACATTTCTTTTATAGCTTGAATGATTTCTTCTCTTGTCATTTTAATAGCACCTCCATAAATTTTAAAACTCTATTTTACGATTAATTTCTTTTGAAACTTATTCAGCTGTTTCAGCTGATCCATTCTTTTCTGCTATAGCATTTAATAAGTATACAAGGTTTGACATTGGAGCTTTTAGGCTGCCAAGTAATTTTGCAATAAGAACTTCTTTTGGTGGTATTGTTGCAAGTTCTTTGATTTTGTCTTGGTCAAATACTTCACCTTGAACTATACCAGCTTTTAATTCTAACTTTTTGTGATCTTTCGCAAAATCATTAAGTATTCTTGCTGGAGCAGTTGCATCTTCATATCCTATTGCTATAGATACAGGTCCTTCTAAATATTTTACTATTCCTTCAGCCCCTAATTCTTGAGCTGCTAGAGTAACTAATGTATTTTTATAAACTTTATATTCTACACCAGCTTCTCTTAATTTTTTTCTAAGCTCTGTATCTTCTTCAACAGTTAGTCCTTGATAAGTAGCAAGTACAACAGCTTCTGCTTTTTCAAGCTTTTCTTTTATTTCTTGAACTTTAGCTTCTTTAAGTTGTCTGTTTTTAGTTGTCACTGTAGCCACCTCCTTAAATAAAAATGAAAGCCTCTTTGCAGACAGATGCAAAGAGGCTAAAATATCGACTCACCGAATATCTTAATCCTCGGTAGGTTGGTTCCCCGTTATGCTTTCGCACCTACTGTCTGCGGAGTATTATCTTATTTAATTTCAACATTTCATATTATAACATTTCCAAAATACTATGTCAAGATTATTCTACAACCTTTGTTGGATTTATTTTCACTCCAGGTCCCATAGTGCTTGATAATGCTACAGATTTAACATATTGTCCTTTAGCTGCTGCTGGTTTAGCTTTAATTATAGCTTCCATTAACGCAGTGTAGTTTTCAGCAAGTTTTTCGTTTCCAAATGATTTTTTACCTATTGGAACGTGAACAATTGCAGTTTTATCTACTCTATACTCAACT
>JAYFRK010000332.1:0-1834 GCA_034925975.1 Clostridium sp. | reverse complement strand
TGTTATGAACTTTACTTCCCTAGCTATTCTTTGGTTTGGAGGGATACGTATAAGTGAAGGGAATATGGATTTAGGTGCACTTGCTGCATTTACTCAATATGCTATGCAAATTATGATGTCAATGCTTATGCTTGCTATGATGTTTATAATGGTTCCTCGTGCACAGGCTGCAGCAGTAAGAATTAATGAAGTTATTGATACAGTGCCTGAGATAATAGATGCGGAGGAAACAAAGGATTCTTTTATTGGAAGAGGATATGTAGAATTTAAAGATGTAACCTTTAGCTATCATGGGGCTGAAGAACCAGCACTTAGAAATATATCTTTTTCAGCAAAGCCTGGTGAAGTAACTGCTATTATAGGAAGTACAGGTGCTGGTAAGTGTACCTTAATAAATTTAATTCCAAGATTTTATGATATAGATAGTGGAAGTATTCTTGTGGATGGGATAGATGTAAGGAAAATTTCTCAGGAAAATCTTAGAAATAAGATAGGCTTTGTACCTCAAAAGGCAATTTTATTTTCTGGAACAATAGCTGAGAATATTAGATTTGGTAATGATAATGCGACAGATGAAGAGATTAGACACGCTGCTGAAATTGCTCAGGCAACAGAGTTTATAGAAACTATGGATGGAGGCTTTAATCACGAAATTTCTCAAGGAGGTACAAATGTATCTGGTGGTCAAAAACAACGTCTTTCAATAGCTCGTGCAGTAGTTAGAAATCCTGAAGTATATATTTTTGATGATAGCTTCTCAGCTCTTGACTTTAAAACAGATGCAAAACTAAGAGCTGCACTTAAAAAGGAAACCTTAGAATCAACTGTTATAATTGTTGCACAAAGAGTTGGTACTGTTATGGATGCAGATAGGATTATAGTTTTAGATGAAGGTTCTATTGTAGGAATTGGAACACATAGAGAATTATTAGACAAATGTGATGTATACCGTGAAATTGTATCCTCACAGCTTTCAGAGGAGGAGATAGCATGAGTGAAGATAGAAAAAGAGTAAATAATGGTCAAATGGGAGGCAGAAGAGGCGGACCTATGGGTGGCATGGGAAGACCTGTAGAAAAAGCAAAGGATTTTAAAGGTACCCTTAAAAGACTTCTTCGCTATTTAAGACCTCATAAAATTAATTTAATCATTGTTTTAATATTTGCTATTGCAAGTACTTTATTTACCATATCTGCTCCTAAAATAACAAGTAAAGCAATGAATAAATTACAAGATGCTTATATGGCTCGTAAAATGATATCAGAAATGTCAAAGGGTCAAAATGAAGCAGTAACTCAAATGAAAGACAAAATGGGAGATGTTCAAAAAGAAACTGTAGACAAAATTAATGAAAAGATGATTGAAGGTCAGAAAAAATCTGTAGAACAAATAACTAAGAGTATGGGAGATGCACAAGTAAAAGCAGTAAATGAAATTTACAAAGGTATGGCTATTCAATTACATCAAGGAGTGGTTAGTGGACAAAAAACTGCTGTTGATAAAATAACTGCACAAATGGCTGTTGTTCAAAAGGGGTTAGTGGCTCAGATGCAAAAGGGTCCAGCTCAACCAGATCAACCGCCTCAACAGATGGATGCTAAAACAATTGATACTATACAAAAATTAATGAAGCTTTCTATGATTGATTCAATTAGTGATAGACAAACGAAGATTCAAACTACCATTAAGTTTATTGATATTCTTGAAAGTATGCCATCAAATGGACAAATAGATAAAAAATCATTAGCTACAGCAAAGGAAGTATTAAATCTTCCTATGCTTGACAGCGTTAAAGATCCAGAACAGAAGGTTAATATAATAAAGAAGTTTATGG
>JAYFRK010000202.1:0-7766 GCA_034925975.1 Clostridium sp. | reverse complement strand
CTATAAACCAAATAAAAGAAGGGGATGTAGCTGAGGTTGTAGGTTATATAATGAACAGCAATGGAAGAGTAATGGCACCTAATTTACATAGTAGATTAGCATGTTACATAGTACTTGAAGTTATTAAGAAAATCAATGACTTTGATAATCTAGATAAAGAAATGTATTTTGTTTTTTCAACTCAGATGGAAACTGGATTTAAAGGAGCAATAGCAGCAGCATATGAAATAAAACCAAATGCAGCAATAGTATTAGATGCTCTAGAGTCAGAAGATTTTATTGGGGGAAAAGGGGCTATAAAACTTGATAAGGGACCTATAGTTTCTATTTTTGATAAAAGTTTAGTAATACATCATGAAGTTAAGGAAATTATAGAGAATGCAGCACAAAGAGCTAATGTTAACATTCAATACAGTATAGGTACTGATAAAAATGAAGGTGGAGTTATACATAAAGAAGTCGGAGGAATTAAAACAGGAATGATAGGAGTTCCATGCAGATATATGTATACTCAAGAAGAGATGATATCATTAAAAGATGTTAATAGTACTATAGATTTAATATATTCAATAATTAATAGTAAGGGAATTTAATTATTTTAAAACTGAAGGATAATAAATATAGTATTAGAATACAAAAAAGAAGCACTGAAAACTACATTGTTTTCAATGCTTCTTTTAGCTTAATCCAATCTTTTTCATATGTGCTTTTAAAAGATTCATTCCTGTTATAAGTTAGTGAAGAAGGATGATACATTGGGAATATATATCTGTTTAATTCTTTGTTAAAATAAACTTCTCCATGACATTCTCCTATACTACTAAAGTCAGTAAGTCTTTTTAATGGAACATTTCCTAAGGTTACTATTATTTTAGGATTAACAAGTGAGATTTCCTCGTCTAAAATTTCTCTAAAAAGATTAACTTCAGATATTTTAGGAGGCCTGTTGCTTACAGTTACTCTATCATTTTTACCAATTTTCTTTTTTATAGGGCGGAAGAAGCAAGTATTAGTTATTCTAACCATATTACGATTTAAACCTATTGAATTTAAATAACCTTCAAAGGTTTCACCAGCCATCCCAACAAAAGGTTTTCCTTGTTCCACTTCTGTCTTGCCAGGAGCTTCTCCAACAAATAAAATATCACAAGGAACAGGACCATCTCCTGTAATCCATCCTCCGATTTCATCAGAATTATATTCTTCAGCTATTTTCTTTATTCTCAATTTAAGATTTTCTAAAATTTCCATATTAAAACCTCCTTTAATACAATAGATTAAAGTTTAAAAATAATAATTATAAAATAATTTATTGTAATAAAGATATTATATACTTTTTTCTATTATATTAAAACATAACTTTTAAGAAATGTACCCGTACACTAGTTTAAAGTTTTTTATTGGTGTTATAATATTTACTGAATTTATTAGATAACTAAAATATTAAATATTTATCTTATAGAAATGGTGGCGATTGATATGAAGGTTCCTTTTATTATGACTCCTGGTCCAACTCAAGTCAGAGAAAATGTTAGACTAGCTAGAGCACTGGAGACAACTAATCCAGACTTAGATATTCAGTTTTATGATTTTTATAAAGATACTTGTGAAAAGATAGGAGAATTCTTAAAGACAAAAAATCAGGTTAGAATTTTAAGTGGAGAAGGGATACTAGGACTTGAGGCAGCTTGTGCGTCTATTACTGAAAAAGGTGATAGAGTGTTAGTATTAGATAATGGAATATTTGGAGAAGGGTTTGCAGACTTTGTTAAGATGTATGGTGGAGAGCCAATATTTTTTAAAGGAGATAGAAGAAAAGCTATAGATATTGATGAATTAAAAAGTTTCTTAAATAAGGACAGTAATTTTAAATATGCTACTATTGTTCATTGTGATACTCCATCAGGAATGTTAAATCCTGTAGAAGAGATTTGTCCACTATTAAAAGAAAATGGAATCCTTACAGTGGTTGATAGTGTATCAGCCATGGGAGGAGAAGAACTTAAGGTAGATGATTGGAATATTGATATAGCTTTAGGAGGATCTCAAAAGTGTTTATCTGCACCAGCTGGGCTTACATTTTTGAGTATTAGTGAAGATGCATTTAAGATTATGGAAAATAGAAAAACTCCTATAGCTTCATTTTATTGTAATTTGTTAGTTTGGAAAGATTATTATGAGAAGAAATGGTGTCCATATACTCCGCCAATAAGTGATATTATAGGATTAAGACAGGCGGTTGAAAATCTTTTAGAAGATAAAGATATTTTAAAAAGGCATAGAAATATAGGAACATCACTAAGAGAAGCTGTGAAATTAGCAGGATTAAAGTTATATACTGAAAATGGATACTCAAATACAGTTACAGCAATAGAAGTTCCAGATGGTATAGAAAGTAAAGATTTAATTAACTATATTTTAAAAGAATATAACATTCTAATAGCAGGTTCTTTTGGATTTTTAGAAGGCAAAGTTATAAGAATAGGTAACATGGGTGAAAATGCTAGAAAAGAAAAAATAATATACACTTTAAATGCACTTCAAAGATCATTTCAACATTTTGGCATTAAATTAAATATAGATATGGTTGAAGCTTTTATAAAAAACTTAGAGAATTAAATAGTTATATTTTGAAGTAATGATATTAAGGTTTAATTATATTAAATTTTATAGAAGTCTATAGACAATATTTAAATCTTATACTTAAGCACTATATATTTTTTATGATATAATATTTGTACTTACAAAAATGCTAAAAGTTACAAAAGGAGAAGTATATATGCAGAGGTATACAGACTTTGAAACTATAGAAAAAGAAATAGGAGATCGTTTTAAAGAAGGTCCGCCTAATTGCTTTGATGTAATGAAACCAAGGCTTGTAGAATATTTAAAAGGAAAAAGACTGACAGTGGCTTTTCCGGTCTTAGAACAATACTTAAATCCTGCTAAAAGAATGCAGGGTGGATTTATAACTGCTGCATTTGATAATGTTTTTGGATCCTTATGTATTTATGAGACAAATGGATCGCCAGTAGCTACCATAGATATAAGTACTACTTTTTTAAGACCAATATTTTTAGACGAAGCACTTATAATTACTGCCTTCATAAAGTCAAAAGGTAAAACATTAGTCCATATGTGTGGAGAAGCAAAGAATGGGGAAGGAAAGCTAATCGCAACAAGTACTACTAACTTAATACTTTTAGATAATAAAAATAAATAATATAGCCAAGCAGACGTAAAGATATTTAATACTTTACGTCTTTAACTTTTTTGAAAAATTTTAGAAATAAGTTGACAAAATGTGTATTAGTGTATTATACTTATAGTACACTAATACAACGAGACAATTAGAAGAGATAACAATGCAGCAATAACTATGGAGGTGTGATATGGATATAGTTTTTGATGACAAAACGCCTATATACATTCAGATAATGAACATCATAAAAAAGCAAATTATTTTAAAAGAATTAAAAGGAGGAGATAAATTGGCTTCCGTAAGAGATTTATCGTCAGAATTTAAAGTTAATCCAAATACAATTCAAAGAGCATATAAAGAACTTGAAAGAGAAGGTCTAGCATATACTCAAAGAGGAATGGGTACTTTTGTAACGGAGGATGAGAATATACTGTATAAATTAAAGAAGGATACTGCAAGAGATGTAATGGACGCATTTGTAGAAGGAATGAAACACTTAGGTTTTAATGATGATGAAATAGTAGATATGGTATCTAAAAAGTTAAAAGAGGAGGAATAAGAATGAGCACAATATTAGAAGCTAAAAACTTATCTAAAAATTATTTTAATAAAAAAGCTTTAAATGGTATTAATTTATCTATAGAAAAAGGAAAGGTATTAGGATTTCTAGGACCTAATGGAAGTGGAAAGACAACCTTTATAAAAATTGCTGCAGGAATTTTGAGGCAGTCAAATGGAGAAATATTAATTAATGGAATGAAGCCAGGAGTGGAGACTAAAAAACTAGTTTCCTATCTACCTGATAGAAATTATTTATATAAGTGGATGAAAATAAAGGATGCAATAGAATTCTTTAATGATTTTTATGAAGATTTTGATGTTAAAAGGTGTAAAGAGTTATTAGACTTTATGAAACTAGAAGAAGATTATAAAATAACTGCTCTATCAAAAGGTATGATGGAAAAGTTAAACCTTACTTTAGTGTTATCAAGAAAATCAAAATTATATATTTTAGATGAACCTTTAGCAGGGGTTGATCCTGTAGCGAGAGAAAAGATTTTAGATGCTATTATTCAAAATTATAATGAAGACAGTTCAATGATTATAACAACACATCTTGTAAAAGACATTGAGAGAATATTTGATGATATAGCCTTTATAAAAGATGGAGCAATAGTTCTCTCAGGAAATGCTGAAGATTTAAGATGTGAAAGAGGCAAGTCAATTGATGAATTATTTAGGGAGGTATTTGAATAATGGGAAAGCTAATTAAATATGAACTTAAAGGTAACTATAAATTATTTGGAGGATTATTTGGTATAGTTATTCTATTAAATATTTTGATATTCACTAGAATAAATAAATGGAGTGAGCCAGCCATAATTGCGCTTTTTTCTGTAGTTAGTGTTGCCCTTTTTGTAACAGCATTAGTTTTTGTAGTGAATTCTTTCAGAAATGAATTGTACGAAGATAGAGGATATCTTACCTTTACTTTACCTGTTGGGGGAAAAAAGATATTAGCTTCAAAACTTATAACAGGAGTGATTTGGTTTGCTATAGCAGGAATCCTAACCTTAATATCAGGTAAGATTTTATTAGGTAAGTTATTTGATATAAATGTGATGCAACAATTTAATGCATATATTAATACAAAAGCAATGATTCTTATAGCAATATTATTTAGTATAGTTAATTTAATAATGTTACTTTTACTAATATATTTTTCTATAACTTTAACTAGAGTTGCATTAAAAAGAAAGAGAATGAGCAAACTTTTAGGATTTGTTGCATTCATATTATTAAATATGGGTATATATTATATAGAATATAAACTAATGCAGTTATTTCCTCAAACAATTGGCTTTAAGCTAGACTTTCTTCAAAATGTTCAGAGTAAAGCAGGAAGTTTAAGTATTGGCGGCCAATCAATGATGTCTATTAATGATTCATCTTTAAATATAAATATAGCATCTACTATTTATAATATTATAATTTATATAGGTTTATTTCTATCAACTGGATATCTTATGGATAATAAAATAGATATATAGCTTTATAGAATAAAAAGGGGCGTGTTATAGTGTCATTAAAAAAAGGGATAGTAGCTTTATTACTGACTTTAGGACTTCTAGGGGTGACAGGGTGTGCTATAAGCATAAATGGACCAGTAAGTATAAATGATAAGAAAGTTACAGTAGATAAAAAAGTTATAGAACTAGAGGGTGTAAAAAAAGCAAATATAAAACTTAGCATGGGTGTTGGGGACTTAATAATAGATAAAAGTACAGATAAATTAATGGAAGGTGAATTTTCCTACAAAAACAAAGAGTGGAAACCAGAAGTTGATTATAAAGTGAATGGAAATGAGGGAGAGCTTAAGATAAACCAGCCACACACAAAAGATGTTAATGTTAAGATGGGTAAAAATGATTATAAGTGGAATTTAATGATAAACAAGCATATACCTATGAACATGGATGTTGAGCTGGGAGTAGGAAAGGGAGATATAAATCTTAAAGAAGTTAATATAAAGAATTTAAATATAAAAACTGGCGTTGGAGATATAGTTATTGATCTTACAGGAGATTATAAGGAAGATGTAAATTTAACTATTGAAGGAGGAGTAGGAAATACAATTGTTTATTTACCTAAAAATATAGGAGTAAAAGTTAAAGCTGAAAGAGGCATAGGAGCAATTAAGACTAATGAATTAAAAAAAGAGGATGATTTCTATGTAAATGACAGCTATAAGAAAACAAAAAACAATATTAATGTAGATATAGAAACTGGGGTTGGACGTATTGAATTTAAGCTAAAATAAAAATATATTAAAGAGATTAATAATTTAAAATATAGAATAGTTGGCTTTAATCTAATACTAAAGTGATTGTAGAAAAAGAATACAATCACTTTATTTTATTTTAAGATTTGTTTTAAATGAATGTTTAGCTGTAATAGTTATACTAAATTTAGAATTATTTTCGATATTATAGGTGATCAGCAGTCTATTAAAACATAGTGTTGTTATTTAAAAAGATAGCTTCGTTCATAGCAAAGTTTTTATATGTTAAAATAATAAAAAGTATATATGATGATAGATAGTAATATTAATTAATGTGGTAATAATTCTAAAAATAGATTATAAGTTATTGCAAGGAGGGGTATGGTGATTAGAGTATTTATTAATAAAAATAAAGATATAAGAACAGTATTTAAAATAAGCTTATTTGCTATTATATATATAATTTTAAGTGGATTTATGGGACAAATACTTCTAGCTATAGTGCAAAGAGTTATAGGTAACAATAGTCTAGCTAATCCAAAACAGATTTATAAAGAAGCACAAAAATACTTATATAATACTCAAATTGGAATTTTTATGCTTCAACTTATGGGATTAATTGCTTTAATATTAACTATATTCATACTGCTAAGGTTTATAGAAAATAAAAGATTTAAGGATATAGGATTTAATTCAATTAGAGAACATGCTAAAGAATTGAAATGGGGACTTATATTAGGTGCAGTATCTATGGTAGCTATTTTTATAATATTACTATGCACAGGAAACATCACTTTGAAGAATTCAATTACTAGTCCTAATTTTACAACTAATGCGTTATGGGGAATAGTATTATTTATAATAGTAGCTATTAATGAAGAGATTATGTGTAGGGGATATATACAGACAACATTAAGTCAAATAGGTTCAGAATGGGTTGCAGCAATTGCTACCTCGGGAATATTTGCAATATTGCATTTAGGGAATCCTAATGTAAAAAGTACTGGATTAATAAATATATTTTTAGTAGGGATGCTGCTTTCATATATGTATATTAAAACTAAAAGTATTTGGATGCCTATAGGATATCACTTTACTTGGAATTATTTCCAGGGCAATGTATTTGGATTTCCTGTTAGTGGAACAACTCAATCTAAGGGAATATACAATATTATTAAAGTTAAAGAAAATATCCTAACTGGTGGAAAGTTTGGGCCTGAGGCGGGTATTCTAGCTACTATAGTTATAGTAGTAGGGATTATTGTAGTTTGGATTTTAACTTCTAATAGAAAAAGTAATAACTAATGTAGATTCTAATATTTTTATAAAGAGAAGAGTTATTTTTACTAACGAAATAAGTACTTAAAGAGTAGGAGAGAGCTAGTGAACCATAGATTTGGACATATACTTTGCCTGGAGTATCTATATGCGAAAAATATAGAAACAAGCAAAAAATAAGAGTATTATAAGTATAAATTAGTTTAAACGATGAAGTAGTTTAGAATATGTATATGTTATTCTGATAAGATATGTCTTGTCGCTGCGAGAGCGCGGCAGCATAAAATTAGAAATCAGCAATAAAAAAGTTGTTGACATGAAAAATTTTGTGTGATAGAATGATAAAGCCGTCAAGAGATGGCGATAAAAAATGGTCTTTGAAAATTAAACAGAATTAAGGTAAAAAGAAATGCCAGTCAATAAATTTGAGTAAGATTAAACTTTTAAATTGAGAGTTTGATCCTGGCTCAGGACGAACGCTGGCGGCGTGCCTAACACATGCAA
>JAYFRK010000246.1:0-1815 GCA_034925975.1 Clostridium sp. | reverse complement strand
ATTGCACCATATATAAACAACTCTGGTATTAGAATTGATACTGGAATAAAATATTACAGGATAACTGGCAAAACAAATATAAAAGAGTACTATAATAGAGAAAATGCTATGGATAAGGTTAAACTTCATGCAAGACATTTTGCAAGTGAACGAAATAAACAAATAGAGTTTGCAAGTGTGCAGATGAATAGACAACCTATAATTGTTACTCCTTATGATACGGAATTGTATGGGCATTGGTGGTTTGAAGGTCCAGATTTTATTAATGAATTTATAAGAATTTCTGCAGAACCATGGACAAATTATGATTTAGTTACTCCTTGGGATTATTTAAAAATGAATCCAAATGTTCAGCATTCTACACCATCTCCATCAAGCTGGGGAGAAAATAGTGATTATTCGGTATGGTTAAATCAATCAAATCACTGGATATATAGAGATTTGCATAAATGTGCAGAATCTATGATAAGGCTTGCAGATACTTATAAATCACCTACAGTAATTCAAAAAAGAGCCCTTAATCAGGCAGCAAGAGAATTGATGCTGGCAGAATCATCAGATTGGCCTTTTATAATAAAAAATAAGACAACTATGGAATATGCTATAAAGAGAGTTAATACACACGTAGAAAGATTTAATAAATTATATGAATGCATTATAAAAGATAATATAGAAGCTAAATGGCTAAGCGATATTGAAAGTATAGATAATATATTTCCAAATATAGATTATAGAATATATAAAAGCATAGGTTAATTAATAATATGGTTAAAGAGCAAAGGTTTCTTTCAAGAAATTTTTGCTCTTTTATATTTAAATATAAAAATTTCATTCATTTGAAGCTATATATTGAGTAATTATGCAATGAGCAAAAATGTATAATTATAAATTAATGCTTAAATGGATTCATGGAATTTTATTACATGAATCATAAAATTCAATATTTCTAAAAATTCTAAAAATATTGACAAGACTAGGGTTGGTTGTTAAAATTATAAAAACTTAACTTACTATAAAAGGTAAAAGTTAAGCTGATCATCCAGTAAGGGGCATTTATATTTATACACCTTGCGTAAAGCTAGGTGATTATTTTTTTATCAAATTTATTATTTACAATGCAATTTAATAAAAAGGGGGAAAATTTATGACAAAACTATACTATGATGAAAATGCGGATTTTCAATTACTAAGGGGAAAAAAGATAGCTATAATTGGCTATGGAAGTCAAGGGCATGCACATGCACTAAATTTAAAAGATAGTGGTGCTGATGTATGTGTTGGACTGTACAAGGGGAGTAAATCTTGGGAGATTGCAGAAAAAGCAGGACTCCAAGTACTAGAAGCTGATGAAGCAGTTAAAGAATCAGATTTAATTATGATTTTGATACCTGATGAAAAGCAATCAAAGCTTTACAAAGAAAGTATAGAATCAAATCTTACGGAAGGTAAAGGGTTAATTTTTGCACATGGGTTCAATATACACTTTGGTCAAATAGTGCCACCGAAAAATGTTGATGTATTTATGGTTGCGCCAAAGGGGCCAGGACATACAGTGAGAAGCCAGTATGAAGAAGGAAGAGGAGTTCCATGTCTTATAGCAATTCATCAAGATTATACTGGAAAGGCTAAGGATATAGCTTTAGCATATGCAAAAGGGATTGGCGGTACAAGGGCCGGAGTCTTAGAGACAACTTTTAAAGAGGAAACAGAGACAGACTTATTTGGAGAACAAGCAGTTCTTTGTGGAGGAGTCAGTGAACTTATAAAAGCAGGATTTGAAACTCTAGTTGAAGCAGGTTACCAGCCAGAGAGTGC
>JAYFRK010000257.1:0-1941 GCA_034925975.1 Clostridium sp. | reverse complement strand
TTCCTTTTGATAGTTCATTTGCTCCATTGGATATAGTTTTTGAACCTTCTACCAGTCCACTAGTTCCTTCTGCTACTTTTACAGCTCCATCTGAAAAAGCACCTGCATTTTTAGCAAAATCAAGAGAACCGTCCCAAAATTGTTGTATTCCTCCACCAAGTTGTTTTGAACCTTCTGCTAACCTTCCCATACCATCAAAAAGTTGGTTTGCTCCATTCTGTAGGCCCATAGTAGCATCGTTTAATTTTAACAATCCATTATTAAGCGATGTAGCTCCTACTCCTAATTGGTTCATAACCCCTGATAATTTTATAATATTTGTTGTTAACTCTTGCTGTCCTTTTACAAGCTTATCAGAACCTTCAGCTAGTTTGCCACTAGCATCCTTAAGCTGTTCTATTCCATAAATTAGCTCATTAATATTAGAAGCATTCTTAAAACTATCGACATCTGGAAGCTCTGGTGTTGCAGTTACAACAATAGGTCCCATTTCAAACTTTTCAGCTTTAGCTGTTATTTCAAGGGTATCCTTTAACCCTAATAAATCATCCTTTATATCAAGACTATCTTTCATTCCTGGGAAAGCTATAAAAGTTACAACTTGGTTATTCCCGTCATTAATCATTTTTCCACTATTAGTCTTTATATCTTTAAAGTTATCAAGAGGTAAATTTACTACTGCTACTGTACTAATAGGTGTATAAATAGTCCTGTCTTTACCATTTATTTTAACACTATGGCTATCTTTATTTTTTAAATCAATTTTTATTTTAACCTCACCAGATTTTCCTGCTAACTCCTTTGGAGATATAGCTTTCCCATCTAGTGTATAGGATACTTTAACCTCTAATGGTAATTCCTTATCTACTGTTCCTCTATAAAATACATCATTTCCTTGAACTTTCCACACAACATTTTCATTTTCTATTATTGGTTTATCATCACTTTTTACATTCTTTATATCCTTTAATATAGATTTATCTCTAATTTCAATATTATTAGCATCAGAATGAAGCCAATCACTTACAATTCTTTCCTTTACATCTCCCTGCTGTGATAGTGTAACATACACTGTCTCATCTTTTTGTATAGTTTCAGCTGCATAAACTCCATTACTTGCAAAAATTGATCCAATAATAACTAAACTTATTACTTTTTTTGACATGCACTTTCTTTCTGTATATTTCATATTAACTTTTCCCCCTTTTAATTTTCCACAGTTTCTAGTTCAGCTGGAGCTTCACTCTTTTGAACAAATCCTTTTGAAGTTGCAACTATTACTTTCTCTGATACTAGAAGTATTGATGGAAGTACAAATAGGATAATTGCCATACTTATCAAGGCTCCTCTTGCCATTAGGATACATAGTGAACTTATCATTTCAATATTTGAAATAAGTCCAACACCAGCTGTAGCTGCAAAGAAGCTTAGCGCACTAGTAACTATTGATTTTGCTGATCCTTGAACTGCAATTTCCATAGCCTTGAATTTGTCATAGCCATTTCTCATTTCTTCTCTAAATCTTGTAGTTAGCAAAATAGCATAGTCAACAGTTGCTCCAAGTTGAATGGTTCCTATTACTATGGATGCAACAAAAGGTAATACTGTCCCTGTGTAATATGGAATACCCATATTTATAAAAATAGCAAGTTGTATAGCTAAAACAAGTATTACTGGAACTGATAGAGACCTGAAAACTATAAGTATTATTCCAAAAATAGCTATAATTGAAGCAATACTTACACGCTTAAAGTCTGTATCTGCAATTTCAATTAAATCTTTTGTAAGAGGACCTTCTCCTGCCACCATAGCAGTATGATCATAGCCCTTTACTATCCTATTTAAATCCTCTATCTGCCTGTTTTCCTCATTAGTTGCTGCCTTGTATCTTGAATTTGCAACAATTAATTTATATCCACCCTTTTCAAAATTTTCTTTTAT
>JAYFRK010000530.1:0-4013 GCA_034925975.1 Clostridium sp. | reverse complement strand
AAATTGCAGGAACCTGAGGAAGCATAACAACTTCCCGCCTTAAGTCTATAGAATTTATATCTTTTAGAGATTTACCATTAAAGAAAATTTCGCCTTCATCACAGCTTATCAATTTATTCAAGAGTCTTAAGAGAGTAGTTTTACCACTACCGCTTTGACCAATAATGCAAGTTACCTTCTTTTCTGGAATAGACAAATTATCAATATTTAATATATCTTTATACTTAACTTTATTTAAATCAAACATTAACATACCCCTTTCCAATTAATCCTTAATTTCCTTAAATAATTCAAAAGCTTTTTCTTTAGCCTCTTCAAGAATAGTAATTCCTTCATCTGTAATGCTATAATATTTTCTTATTTTACCATCTACAATTTGATCTTCTCTTTTCAATATCCCATTAGATTCCATGTTGTGTAATATGGGATATAGAGTGCCAGGACTCATTTGATATCCATGTTCTTGTAATTCTTCAATCATCCAAGAGCCATAGAAAGGCTCTTTTTTGGCATGGTGAAGTATATGTATTTGGATAAATCCAAGAAAAAATTTTCTTAAAATCTTATCTTGCATAATAAATCTCTCCTAATATTTATATTATATATCGAATTTCGTTATCGTATTTAGATATAATTATATTATTGTTTAATTAATAATTCAAGCATAGAATAAAAAATAGTTTTTACAATAGATGGCAACATATAAATATAACAATATAGAACATAGAAAATAGACAAGCATATTAATAATATAGGGATTAATTAAGTGCTTAGAATATAGAACTGTGTAAGGAGAGATGGCATATGAATTTATCAGAAGATTTTTTTGAGAAAATATATTCAATGAATATATTTCAGATTAATAAGAACTTTGAATTTTTAGGAGAAGGATTAGGAAGAATTGTTTATGGTATTAATGAAGACTATGTAATAAAAATAGCTAAAGATGAGGACGGAGATTATCAATGCAGCGTAGAAAACTATATATATTGCAACTGCCATGATAGCTTAAAAAAGTACTTATGCCCAGTTTTATGGTATAAGCCTAATATGATAGTTATGAAAAGAGCCTTACCTTTGACGCATTTAGTAAAAACTAAGAATATTGATATTAAAAAAATAAAATCAGATGACTTTTACAAAGATATTCTAATATTAGCTAATCAATTTGATCTCTTAAGTGAGGATGTAATAGCTACTAGTTCATGGGGAATACTTGATAAAAAACTTGTATTAATTGATTACGGGTGTACAACTGAGTTCCATGAAAAATATTTCAATAATTAACAATTTTTTTAACAACTAATATTAACTGCATATATTTTCACTATGATATAATAATATTAATAAAATATTTAAGGAAGAAGGCGAAGGAAATGAGAGTTATTATTTATATAATACTAGGAATTATTTTATGTGTCTTATTTATTAAGATATTTGATAAGCCTATGGATGACTCAGGAGAGGAATTTAATCCTAATATATTTCCTTTTGAAATAAAAGATCCTAATGATTGGTATAATTCAAAGGATAAAGAAAACAATAACAATGAATTTAGGAAAAAGTAACATAATAAACAAAGGTACAATGGAGGGGTTTTTTTGCCTTTTAGAAATGTAATAGACAGTAATAAAAATATAATAAATAAATGGAACAAGTTTGTAACAAATGGAGTGCTGGATGATAGTAATATAAGAAAGATTATAGCTGAATCATGGAGAAGAAGTAGAAAGTATGGTGTGAATCCCCTTTCGGAAGATTTTTATATAAGGTTAGATGAAAAGGAATTAAAGAAAAGATATAGTGAGTTTATTCCATTGCTAGAAACGGCAAAACCATTTATGGAGAGCCTTTATAGAATTGTTAATGACACTGATTTTATAATAAGATTAGCAGATAAAGATGGCTATGTATTAGAGAATATAGGTGAAGAAAAAATAGTAAACATGTATTATTCTCTGGGATTATGTGATGGATATAATATAAGCGAAGAAACAATAGGAACTAATGCAATAGGACTTTCGCTGCTTACAGGAGAGCCTATACAGGTTGTAGGGGGAGAGCACTATTTAAAGAAGTATCATGGTTTAACATCATCTGCATGTCCTATAAAGGATAAAAATGGACATATAATAAGTGTATTAAGTATAACAGGAAGTTATAGATTAGTCCATCCTCACACCTTAGGGATGGTTGTAGCAGCGGCAGAAGCTATAGAAAAAGAAATGAAGTTAAAAGAATATAATAGTGAGCTTAAAGGTATTAATGAGAGATTTTATCAAATAACTGAATCTATTTCAGAGGGAATAGTTAGAGTGGATAATAAAGGGACTATTGTAAGTGTAAATAGATTTGCCCGTAAATTATTACTACTTAGCGAAAACAAAATAATAGGTAAACATATTAATACTATATTGAGTACAGACAATAGACCAGATATAATTCGCAGTATCACTAGTGGAAAAAGATATGAGGAAGAAGAGGTTTACTTAAAGACGAAAAATGGTAGAAAGAAAACTTGTATTGCAAACATAACCCCAATTAAATTAAGTAATGGTGGGAAATCTGCAGGAGTAGTTATTACTTTTAGAGAGATGAAAATGGTTCATAGTTTAGTTAATAAGATAGTAGGAGCCAATGCAAAGTTTACGTTTAGTGATATACTTGGAAAAAGTGATGCTATAAATAAGGCTATAAAGCTAGCCACCAGCTCAGCAAATACTGATACAACAGTGCTCTTGCAAGGCGAAAGTGGTACAGGTAAAGAAATGTTTGCCCAAGCAATCCATAATGAAAGTGATAGAAAAGAGTATCCATTTGTGTTTTTAAACTGCGGAGCAATCCCAAGAGAACTAGTTTCAAGTGAACTTTTTGGATATATGGAAGGAGCTTTTACTGGAGCTAAAAGGGGAGGACATCCTGGGAAATTTGAATTAGCAGATGGAGGCACTATATTTCTAGATGAAATAGGAGATATGCCACTAGATGTTCAAGTGAATTTACTTAGAGTTCTTGAGGATAGAAAGGTAGTAAGAGTAGGTGGACATGATGTTATACCAGTAGATGTAAGAGTAATTGCAGCTACCAATAAGGACTTAAAAAAAGAAGTAGAGTTAGGAAATTTTAGACGGGATTTATTTTATAGAATTAATGTTATGCCTATATATACTCCTCCATTAAGAGAGAGAAAAGAGGATATAAAAATATTTATAGATCATTTCTTAGGCAAATTTAGCAAATCCACAGGAAAAAGAATAAAAAATGTAGGACAAAGCTTCTATAAAGGTATGCTTAGTTATAACTGGCCAGGGAATGTAAGAGAATTACAAAATGTAATGCAAAGAATTATGAATGTTGTAGATGATAATGTAGTACTGACAGCTAAGGATATACCATCATATATTAAGTGTAAAGAACTATCTCAAGATACAGAAGATAAGAGACAATTAGTAACTTTAGATGAAATGGAGAAGAGTTATATAAAAAAAGCTATACAGGAATATAGTGGTAATATTGCTGCAGCGTCCAAAGCACTAGGCATTGGTAGGACTACTATGTATAGAAAAATGAAAAGGTATAATATAGAAGAAACATAATAGGTGTTCCGTAATGAAACATGTGTTTCTTTATGGAACACGAAAAGAAGCGAAAAACCGAAAAGTGTTCCAGTGTGAAACATAAAAAGGGATAATTACATAAAATGTAATTATCCCTTTTTATGTCTGGATATTTTTTTAGGGCCTGAACCTAGCTAAAATCAACATCTAGCAAAAAAAATGTTCTATATTTTTAATCGTTGGCATAAATATTGCTTTATAAGGTTCATGAAACGAGAAAAGGGGGTATTTAAAATGACTTTTAAAGTTATTTTATTGTATATATTGTTTTGGACAATACTATCTGAGAATAAAAGTTTAGAGAGTTTAATAATAGGAATTTTACTTTGCAGCATTGTACTATTTGCAAATAAGAATAGTTATATAGGAAAAACGTACAAGAAAAGGTTGATAAAA
>JAYFRK010000407.1:0-4410 GCA_034925975.1 Clostridium sp. | reverse complement strand
TTCTCCTAATCTAAAAAATAGATGGGATAGAAGTGGTGTTATAGCATCTTCAAGTGGAGTATCAGCAGAGGTATTTAATCCTACAGAATATGCAAGCTATTTTGAATTTGGACACAGGCAAACTGTTGGTAAATATATTTTTATAGAACTTACTCAAGGTGCTAAGAAATATGGTCAAAAGGCTAAAGAAATTAAAAAAGGCAAATATGCAGGTAAGTGGGGTATATTTGTAAAGCTTAAAAAACCTTTTGTCAAAGGTAGATTTGTACTTACTGATAGTGAAGAGAAATCTAAAAAGGAACTTGAGGCAGCAGCTAAAAGAATTTCTAAAAAAATAGAGGAGGCTTTAAGGTAGTGGATATTTTAAATATTATTTTAGGAGCTATATCCAATGGTATATATAAGTTATATCCAGAGCTTGATATATTTACTGAATTTGTACCTGAAAAGCTTCCTAAACGTTGTTTTTTAATAGGATATGCAGGAGAGCCTACCATAAAAAAGGATTTTGGAGAGAGGTACACTGTATCAGGAAAAATAGATATAGCCTATTATGTACCTAAGAAGGCTGAGGAATTAAATGCAGAATTTAACAGGGTGTTCTCAAATTTAAGCCTTGAACTTCAAAGTGTCGAACACGAAGGAGTAAGCATTAGACTATATAATCATGAAAGGCAGATAGCAGATGATATACTTCATGATATCTGTAGTTTTGATACTTTTTTATTAAGGACTGATAAAACACCTAAAATGAAGAATGTTTCGATTGATAGTGAGGAGGTCAGATAATGGAAGAAGCAAAATTTAAAGGTAAGGAGCTTATACGTTCCTCCAAAGGAATAGACAAAGATGTGCTTTCAGTGGTACTTAAACCTGATGAGCTTTATACAGAAAAAGAAGCTTCAAAGCTAATCAAGGATTTTATGAAGAAGGAGGTTAAGGAATAATGGCAGGAGGAAATTGGACAACACAAAACAAAGTACTTCCAGGTGTCTATACCAACTTTATAGGGAAAGGTGCAAAGCCTGCTACATCAGGCACAAGAGGGGTTGTAGGGTTGCCTATAGTTTTACCATGGTTAAAGAATGGAGAGCTTATGGAAATATACCCTGCGGATGTAGCTTCACTTATAGCTGACTATGGAGAGTATGCAATACCTATTCAAGAAGCAATGAAAAATGCTACAAAGGTCTTTTTATATAAATTGAATAGTGGAACTAAAGCTAAAGTAACCGCAGGAAATTTAACTTGTACTGCTAAGTATGGTGGAACTTTTGGTAATAAGATAAAGGTATCTATCGAAAATGTAGTTGGTGAAAGTGGAAAGTTTTATGTAATTACTTGGCTTGGAACAGATGAAATTGAACGTCAGAAAGTAGAAAAAGGAACAGAACTTAAAAATAATAACTGGATTGAATTTACAGCATCAGGAGATGGTGCTCTTGTAATTAATGCTGGAGTAGCACTTAGTGGAGGAGAAGATGGATCAGTAACTACAAGTAATTATGCAGGTTTCTTAAGTGCAATGGAAACCCAAGAGTTTAATGCAGTTGCTTGCCCTACTGAAACGGTAGAGGTTAAAAATTTATTTATTGCCTTTGCAAAGAGGCTCAGAAATGATGAGGGTAAATATATTCAGGTAGTTGTTCCAGATACTCAGACGGCTGATTTTGAAGGAGTTATATCTGTTAAAAATGGTGTTTACCTTGAGGGTGGAATACACATAGATAAAATAAAAGCAACATCCTATGTTGCAGGAGCTACTGCTGCAACACCACTTACTCAGAGTTTAACTAATGCTCCTTATGTTGGAGCTGTTGATGTAGACGAAAGATATACATTAAATCAGCAAGAGGATTTAGCAAGAACTGGGCAAATGGTATTTATACCTGCTTCTGTAGGAAATAACAAGGTGCTTATTCAAAAGGATATAAATACTTTAATAAGCTTTACTGAAAAAAGAACTTATGCATTTAGTAAAAATAAAATAATTCGTACCATAGATAGTATTGGTACAGAAATTACTCAAAGGGGAACTTTAAGTTTCATTGGTAAAATTCCAAACAATGCAAATGGAAGGAATCTATTTAAATCAGATATTCTTTCATATTTCCGTACGCTTGAGGCACAAGGAGTTATAAGAGACGTTGCACCAGAAGATATTATAGTTGAACCAGGTACATTAATTGACAGTATAGTTGTTAATTATGTTATTCGTCCAGTAGATACAATGGATGTTATCTATAACACTATTATTGTTGAAGGATAGGAGGGATATAAATGGCGGAGTTTACAAGTGCAAATGCCATATCATCAAAAGAAGCCAAAGCTTTTTTAACAGTGAATGGTCAGAATCATGAATTGTTTTATGCTAAAAGTATAGAGGCTACACTTACGAAGAATAAAGAAGAGATTAGGGCTTTAGGTAGCAGGATGGTAGGACATAAAACTACATCTGTACAAGGTGAAGGTACTCTTACAATTTATGAAATAACCAGTATGTTTAAAGAGCTTTTCTTAAGATATGTAAATGAAGGGGTTGATGTTTATTTTAATCTTCAAATAACTAATGAAGACCCTTCAACAGCACATGGAAGAGAAACTAAAATATTAACATATTGCAATTTTGATGAAATAACTATAGCAAGCTTTGATACTGAAGATGGAGTGTTAGAGCAGGAATTAAGCTTTACATTTGAAGGTGTAGAGTTACTTGAAAAATTTAAATAATAGGAGTGAATGAATATGGGATTAAATGCATTTTTAAAGCAAAATACAATTACACCAGAAAACAAAAAGGTAGTTATTAGTAAGAGGTTTGTTGAAAATAACAAACCTATAGAATGGGAAATAAAAGCTGTATCAGAAGATGTTAACAGCAAGATAAGGAATTCATGTACTAAGAATACTGTGTTTAAAGGTAAAGCTACAAATGATTTTGATAGGAATCGTTATTTACAAAAGTTATGTGCAGCTTCAGTTGTTTTTCCCGATTTAAAGGATGCAGAGCTTCAAAAGAGCTATGGAGTTATTGGAGAAGGAGAGCTACTTTCGGAAATGCTTTTACCAGGGGAATTTGGTTATTTACTAGAAATTGTTCAGGAAATCAATGGTTATGATGCTGATAGAACTGAGGAGTATAAGGAAGAGGTAAAAAACTCCTAAAGGAAGGAGATGCAGAAACTGTCTACGGTTTTTATCTGTTTGATGATAAGAGTCTCCTTCCACATCAGTGGATTGATTTACCTTTAAGAGAGAAGGCAACAATATTTGCCTATATTGATGAGAAAATAAGACGTGAAAAAATAGAACGAGCTAAAATGAAACGTAAAGGAAAGAAGAGGTGATGAGGTGTGGCAACAATATCTTCAACATTAAAGCTTGTAGATAGGTTTACAAGTCCTATTCAAAAAAGTATTGATGCAATTGATAAAATGCTTGATGCAATGGAAACAGCAAATAGTGAAGCTATGACAATGGATTTAAGCAGAGCGTTTCATGAAGCAAGAAGTAGCATCAATACTGCTAATAGGTCATTAGAAGAATTCAATCGTGACCTTGATAGAATGGATGATGAAACACCTCAAAACCTTACACATGGCTTTGGTGGATTAAGCAAAGCTATTGTAGTTGCTAATCAAGGGTTAGAACTTCTTAAGAAGACTTGGACTGGGATAAGTGATGTGATGAATAAAGCAGATGAAAGAACATCTGCCGATTCAAGACTTAGCCTAATAAATGATGGGTTAAGAACTCAGGAACAATTAGAATCACAGGTTTTAAAAGTTGCAAATGATACTAGAAGTAGTTATGCATCTACAGCGGATTTAGTTGCACAAATGGGAAGACAAGATTTTTTTAAAGGCAAAAATGATCTTGCATTAAAATTTGCAGAAACATTGAATAAAGGATTTGTTGTTTCTGGTGCAAGTGCCGCTGCCGCAGAGGGAGCAATTACACAGCTTACTCAAGGTATTGCTTCAGGAGTATTAAGAGGTGATGAGTTTAATTCTGTTATGGAACAAGCTCCAGTGCTTGCTGAAATGATGGCAAAAGAATTTGGAGTAACCAAGGGTCAATTAAGGTCTATGGCAGAGGAGGGTATGCTCTCATCAGAAGCAGTTATATCTGCCATAATGAATCAAAGTAAGGCTATAGATGAACAATTTGGTAAAATGCCTATGACTTTTGGACAAGGAATGACAGTTATTGAAAATAAAATAAGCCAGCTATTAAATGATCTATCTAAACCAGGTAAGGCATTGGACAATATAATTCAAAAACAAAAGGAACTTATAGCTTGGCTTGATACACCTGATGGATATAGATTCTTTGAGGGTATGGCTTATGGTATAGGTTTTATTGTAGATGGTTTAATGTTTTTAGGTGGTCTTGTAGTAGATATATATA
>JAYFRK010000248.1:0-6203 GCA_034925975.1 Clostridium sp. | reverse complement strand
GGTAGTTACTTTAAATAAGACAGATAATGAGAAAGCTTTACTAGCGGAGGATACATTAGAAAGATTAAATACAAATATAATAGGTGTAGTAATAAATAGATGTGGTAATAAATAGGTAAAGCAAGTCAACCATTGGGGTTTGGCAAGTGCCTCTCATGAGGGCAAAAAAGGGAGCTGTCGCATTAAGAAATTTACATACAGTATACTGTTTTGCAAGTTTAAAGTTAAAACAATATATTGTAGTATTTATTCTTAGTGCCACAGCTACTTTTAAATTAAGAGAATTTTATCTTATACTCTTACTAATTCATAGGTTAAAGTACCAAATCCTATTTCTTCAGCATGCTTTAATCCAGTCTCCCAATTTGTATTTGAATGAACATGATTAAATTTATCCTCTCCATCATGATAATGCTTGTCTGAAAGTATGGAGCCATTAATAATTGGAGCTTTATTTACTAAATCAACACTAGCCTTATCAAGGGCAATAGGATCAAAGGATGCAGCTATTCCTATATCAGGTACAATAGGTAGATCATTTGAGTTGAAGCAATCACAGTCAGGTGAAACATTCATAATAAAATTAATATGGAAATTTGATTTATCCTTTATAACAGCATAAGCATATTCAGCTATTTTTTCATTGACGGTATCAGCTGACTCATTCCATACAACTTGAGCTGCGTTGAATTGGCATACTGCAACACATTGACCGCAGCCTATACATTTAGCGTAGTCTATAGATGCTACCTTGTTTTCATTTAAACTTATAGCATCCTGAGAACAATTTTTTATACATTGTTTACAGGAAGTACATCTCTTTTCTTTTATTCTAGGCTGAGAAGCTGAATGCATTTCAAGTTTTCCACCTCTTGAGCCAGACCCCATACCTAAGTTTTTTAACGCCCCACCAAAACCAGTCATTTCATGACCTTTAAAGTGATTCATAGAGATTATAATATCAGCATCAGCTATAGCAGAACCTATTTTAGCTGTTTTACAGTGTTTGCTATTAATTTCAATTTCTCTATACTCAGTGCCCTTAAGACCATCTGCAATAATTACATTGCAGCCTACTGTTAATGGATTAAAACCATTTTCAAAAGCAGCAGTTAAATGATCAATTGCATTAGATCTTCTGCCAGTATACAAGGTGTTAGAGTCTGTTAAAAATGGTATACCACCTAAGTCTTTTATAATTTTTACTACTTGTGCAGCATAATTTGGTCTTATATAAGCCAAATTTCCAGGTTCTCCAAAATGAATTTTTATTGCTACAAATTTATTTTTAAAGTCGATATTTTCTATACCAGCTTTCTTTAATAATTTTTCCAATTTATCTAATAGATTTAAACCTGGTTTAGTTCTTAGATCTGTAAAATAAACTTTTGACTTTTCCATAAGTTTCCCCCTAAATAAAATAATTGTATATTACTACTATTTTAATTTATTTCATTTATTATGTCTATATGACTGTTGCAATGTAGAGTCTGTTAAAAATGGTATATTAATATATGTTAGCATGTTACTAAATATACTTTATTTCTTCCGCTGTTTTTTACACGATAAAGCTCTGAATCAGCTAAGTTTATAAGTTCATTAAAGGATTTAGATAATGGAAGGGAGGTATATATACCTCCTATACTAACAGTAACAACTTTACAATCTACGGTTTCATTATATTTTATATCTAAATTTTCAACTTTTCTTCTTATATCTTCACCAAGTAGGAATGCATCATTAAAGTTTTCAACTATTGAAATATATATAAACTCTTCTCCGCCATATCTAGCAAATAAGCTATTATTTTTTTTAATCTTACTTATGCAGTTACAAATATCTATTATACATCTATCTCCTTTTAAATGACCCCAATAATCATTAAATTTTTTAAAAAAATCAATATCAATCATAAAAATAGCTACATATGCATTAGCTTTTTCGTGATTAATTAAAATGGTGTCTATTTTTTCATTTAAGCCCCTTCTATTATAAATACCTGTTAATTCGTCGATCATTGATTCTTTTTTTAGTTGTTCATTTATTTTTTTTAGATTATTAACCTTTTTAAATGAATCTTCTATTTCGTGTTCTAAAGAGTTTTTTATGCTCTTCAAATTTTCAATTTCATTTTTTTCTTGATTATACTCAAATTCTAATTTTTTAATTTCTAGGCTTTTAGCTATGTTAGAAGCTTCCATTTCTTGATATTTGTAATGATACTTTTTGAAAAATTCTAATGCTAATTTATAGTTATTTTCACTAGCATAATAATCAGATAAGTATTTATAGGACATGCTTATTTTTATATTTGAATTTATTTCTTCTGAATATTTTAAAGCTAAATTGAAATATTCCACGGAACTTCTAGAAGTTGCAGCTTCAAGTATTCCAATATTAATCAAAACGTCTATTATATAATATTTATTTTTAACATTATTAAGCTTTTTTAAAGCTTCAAAATAATGCTCTCTTGCTAGATTTATATGTCCTTGTTTAAAGAGAAGCTTTCCAATTTCGCTCTCTATTTCCCCAAGTATTATAAAATCTTTTGAATTTGTTAATATTTTTTTACTTTTGTATAGAAGATCCAGAGCTTCAGTATACTTCCCTGTGCTGCTATATACTTTACCCATGTTTAGCATAATGGCAGCTTTGTTTTGTTCAAATCCATGTATAGTTGAAATTTCTAAAGCCTCATTATAACTTTTTATTGCATTTTCATTATCCCCAGCTTCTCTATAGATTTCTCCCATATTGGTGATCACACAAGATTTTAAAAAATGGTAATTTGTATTTTTGAGAATATTTAAACATTTAAACATATGCTCAATAGCTTGGTTGTATTTACCCAAATAATAATAAATTATACCTATTATGTTATGAGCCCTAATAATACCTTCAATATCGCCAATTTTAATAAAAATATTAATGGCGTCAAATGAATACTTTAAAGCATTGACATAGTCAGAAATAACTCTACAAGCATAGGCCATATGGATAAGAGCATATCCTTCTTCCTTTTCTAGATTATTTTCCTTTGCCATCTTTAGTGCGTTTTTACTTAATTCAATTGATTTCTGTGGATTTTCCGTAGATATTTTTTTTGACTGATTAAGTAGGGAAAATATATTTTCAGATGTTCCTATCATATTTTTCACCTCTACAAAATTAATATGAAAATTTTGTTGTTTTCTATAGTTATCTATGCTTATTTTGCATAAAACTATTAATCTTCATAGTAATATAATTATATATTGTACAATGTATGGTATCAAGCTAGACAAGGATTAAATTACAAATAATAAAGGGCTGCTTTAAATAAAGCAGCCCTTTATACTAATTTCTCCAGATGTGCCACATAGCATTATTTGTACCTCTTACAAATACGTCAGTTCTGTTTGGTCCCCAGGATACTGCAGCAGGATCTGAGGTTAAAATTCCTCCAAGATTACTCCAGTTGCTCCATCTAGAACCATTCCAGGACATAGTCATTAATTGATTATTTTGTCCTCTAGCAAATACTTCAAGTCTATTAGCTGCTCTAGAAGAAACTGCTGGGGCAGAGGTTATATTACCACCAAGGTCTTCCCAATTGCTCCATCTAGAGCCATTCCACCATATATGATATAAGCGATTTCCTTGGCCACGGGCAAATACATCAATTCTATTATTTCCCCAAGAAACAGCAGCAGGAGCAGAGGTTAAGTTTCCACCAAGGCTTTCCCAATTACTCCAACGAGAACCATCCCACCATTTATGGTAAAGAGCATTCTCAGTGCCACGTACAAAAGTATCTAATCTATTTGGTGCCCAAGAAGAAGCAGCAGGTGAAGAAGTTAAAACACCACCAAGATCTTCCCATTGACTCCATCTAGAACCATCCCAAAATATATGCCACATAGCATTATTTGTGCCACGAGCGAATACATCAATTCTATTAGGTCCCCAGGAGACAGCAGCAGGGGCAGAAGTTATTGTTCCACCAAGATTTTCCCAATCACTCCACCTGGAGCCATTCCACCATTTATGATATAAAGCATTATCACTGCCAGCTACAAAGGTGTCCAGTCTATTAGGTGCCCAAGAAGAAACACCAGGAGCTGAAGTTAAAACACCACCAAGGTCTTCCCATTGACTCCATCTATCAGGGGCAGGGCCAGGTCCTGGAGTAGGAGGGGTAACCATATTTCTAAGTGTAAATTCGATTACACTTCTAAAAGTACTATTTACTACATTATTAGGTACCCCTGCAGCACGAAGAGAAATAAATATCCAAGAATAACTTCTCCTAAAATCATTGAATATTGCATTTGTTCTTTGATTTATGTTTCCGGTATGTCTTGGAGCATTGTCTATTGTAAAAGATATAGCCAATCTAAAATAAAGGTTAATTGTAGTTCTATTAATTCCATATCTTTCTAGAGTCCTAAAAAGCTGAGGCTGCTGAATATTAAGCAATCTTAATATCCTATTTACCTCTTGTTGAGGAGCTCTCATACCATAATGTAAGTAATCTTCATCAGCGAAATCATAAGATCTTTCAAAATCATCAAAGTCATCAAGATCAATAAAGTCATTGTAGGTTCTTAAATAGCTTGCTGAGAATGGACATACGGTTCTTTGTGTACAAAAAGGACAATAAAAAATTGGGTTATTATACATTAAATTTAAACACCTCCAAACCCTTATCACTTATAGTTTATGATAAAGACTAGGAGATGCTACAATAATCATTGGAGTATTTTTATATCCCCAGAAGAAGTATTAACATCTATTTTTTTATAAGGTTCTTTGCCAACTTTAGCATTTGCCTTGTTTTTATCTTCATTTTCATAGTTTAATTCAAAGTTTGAAGTTATATCTCCAGAAGAGCATTTTCCATGGAATTCAAAGCTTAAGTCTTTAGCCATAGTTAATTTTATATCTCCAGATTGTGCAGTAACTTTGGTATATTCACTTATATCTTTATATTCTATTTTGATATCTCCAGATGAAGCTAATACTTCCCCAGTACCAGAAAGAGAATTTATTGCTATATCTCCAGAAGAGGTTTTTATATTATAAGATTTAGCCTTTGAATTTTCCACCTCAATATCTCCTGAACTAGACTTCAAAAGTATTTTATTAGCATTAATACTATTAGCATTAAAGTCACCTGAACTTTGGACACATTTTAAATCATTTAAATTTATATCTGAGTCAAAGATAACATCTCCAGAGCTTAGATGAATATCTAAGTCTTTTATATAATTCTTAGGAATATATATTTCGATTTCTCTGCTAAGGCTGCCAAAATTGAATATATTGAAGTTTATATTAATAGTATCTTTTTCAATTTTTATAGTATTGTTTTCTTTCTTAATAGTAAACTTTTCGTTTTCTTTAAGTTTTTTGCTGGATTTTTCAATAACTCTCATTTTGGATTCATCTGTGGTGCGAACAATTATATCATCGCTAGAAAAGTCTATTTTTATTTCATTACAGCCATCTAAAGATACAGTTTCATCTTTTTGAACTGTAGGTGAAGCTTTACTAAATGTTATAAAATTAAATATATTTTTATTTGCTCCACCATAGGCTATACCACGCACTAGAACTCCTGAAAGAAAAATGGCTATTGCTGCCCATATTATTATTCGTACTATTATAAGACGTTTATTCATTTCTTCACTTCCTTAATTCAAAACTTAATGTTATGATTTTTTCTACAGCTGACCCTATTATAAATATAACCCAGGAGAATGCCCAAATTCCATAAGTGAAGCTTATGATGAAATAGAAAGCAACAATAACAAGCCATACTATAGATTTTATAGATTTAAGAATTTCTTTTTCTTTGCTGTTAGCAGATTTCCATTCTTTGAACTCTTCTACTATTGTATCGTCAGTTTTTAGATACTTAGGACGTGAAGCTGCATTATATATAATAAGACCAGTGGCAATAGCATCTATTGTAAGCATAAGGCATACACTAATAGATTCGTTTGCATAAAAAACTTCAGTTAGTAGTATTAGTACAACTACACTCATTATATATAAGCCTACAGAAACAGATAGAATTAATGCACTTTTTTTGCGATGTTTCTGAGTTTCTTCATAACTTAAAACATCTTGTTCTTTTAAACCTTTTATAAGCTCATCTACATCCCCAATACCAGACATTACAATCTTAAAAGCTTCTTCTTCACTTTTACCAGAGG
>JAYFRK010000077.1:0-2580 GCA_034925975.1 Clostridium sp. | reverse complement strand
AAGATTTTTATAAAAATCTTCCAACTTGGAATAAAAGCTAATAACTTCACCGTATTTATCATATATATTTACAACTCTAGCTTTGCTTTCTGCATATAGAATATCCTTATATGCAATTCTATAGCTTCCTTTTTTATTCTTAATTATGATATGTTTATTTTCTTTATTCAAGCTTTCAATGGATATATTAATAGCATTATTAAGCTTTTCCTCATTAATTGGCTTTAAAATATAATAACTAGCTCTCACATCATAGCTATCTATGGCATATTCATTTGAAGAGGTTATAAATATAATTTTACAGTCCTTATCAAATTCCCTTATTTCCCTTGCAATATTGATTCCGTTAGAAGCTTTCATAAAAATATCTAAAAGTATTATGTCATACAACTTTTCTGATGAAGTTATTTTATCAATGAGGTCTTGTCCTTCATTAAAGTGAGTTATCTTAAATTTGATATCTAATTTTTGTAAGCTCCTAGATACATATGTAGAAACTTCTTCCATAGCATTTATATCATCATCGCAAATTGCTACATTTATCATTTCTTTCACCAACTCCACTTATTCTTTACTTAAAGAATCATTAATTGCTACTATGAGAGTAAATAGCTCTTCATTATGCTCAATTTTTATAAATCCTTTATATGATTCAATAACATTTTTAATATTTTGTATACCAAAACCATGGGAATTTCCTCCCTTTGATGAGATATATCTTCCATTATCAATCTTCATCTCACCGTTATAAGAATTCTTTATCCTTATAAGTAGATTCCCCTTCATTGTTTTTGCTTCTATGGATACAAACCTAATTTTTGAATTGTCCATTTGCCTACATGCATATACAGCATTCTCCAAAGCATTGCCAAGAATAATACATAAATCACTATCGCTGATAGCTGTATTTCTATGAAAGATACATCGACTTTCAAAATTAATTCCATATTCTTTTGCACGCAAGTAATAATATCCTATAATAGAATTTGCTACTGTATTCTCGCAAAACACTGGCAACTGATCCATTTTTGCTTTTTCGCAATACTCATCCAAAAACATTTTTAATTCATCAAATTTGCCTTCATCTGCTAATTTACTCATAACACCTATAAAATGATGAATATCATGTTTAATTTTACGAATTTCATTCACTTGTCCACTTAAGGAATCATAATATTCCTTCTGCATATCAATCTGCTTTTTTGCTAACTCCAGTCGTGAAGAGGATATTGCAAAATCATCATAGAGATCTAATATGCGCATTGTATAAACATAGCTCATTATAATTAAAAAAACAACAAAGAAAAGCAACATTGTCAAAGACATATTTATATAAGTTTTACCATTGATATAATAGCTATCAATTGCCAATCCTATACTGACAAGAGTTACACCTAAAAAGATAGTAATTCCAAATTTTTTTAATTTCTGCTTCCCAAGGTATATTTTAATAAACAGATAAACGTCTAGAGCATAGGTAAGCATGGGAATATAAACGGACAAGTAATTATTATAAATATTCTTAGGCACAAACAAATAAATTAAGTAAAGCAAAAGATAGTAGATTGCGAATCCAATTTTCTCTCTTTTATTAAATGGTATCCCACATTGCTCCTCCATTAGGAAAATAAGCAAATACTTCAGCACAAAGGTAACCAAATACATAAACTCATTTGTTGATTCATAAGAAAGATTAAAGAAAAAAATAGGCTGCCAGAAGCTGTAAAATTCCGTTGTTATCATCACCCGCATTAGTATAAATAGAATCATAATTGGCATCCAAAAGGAATATAGTTTTCTCCGAATTGATAAGGCATACATAGCAATGAGAATAAAGAAGGTAAACAGTGCTATACCAAATAAAATAAAGCGAACTGCATTTCTAAAGCTGTTTTCACGCATTACCTTATTATAGTCACCGAAAACTGGTGTCATATATAGTCCTGAAAAGCGTGTAGTGGCTATTTCTATAACAACCTCATGTAATCTTTCCGATGAAAGTTTAATAGGAAATAAATCTGCTTTTGGTACAGTAAATACTTCATTAATATTTTTAGAGAGGACTCCACTTTCAGCAGCAAGCTGACCGTCAATAAATACTCGATATGCACCACCAAAGTCTGGTATAAATGCTGTTACAGCATTATTATACTGGAGTCCTGTAAGTTTAAGCTTATAGCTTGCAAACCCTCCTGCTGATAAATTTTCCCCATTAATTTTATAATGGGACCACTCCTTTGGAACCTGAACAATTAAATTAGGATTATTACATTCATGTGATTCAGATATAATAAAAGAGTTCCAGTAAAACTCCCACTGTCCATCTAAATAAAGCTTGTCCCCATCATAACTAACATCCGATAAATCAATATTTCCATCAATAGCTTTTGGCATTCCGGTAATATGATGATAAAAATATGTATATAAAACTGGCAGCACTATAATAGTCATAACTATTATAAAGCAAAATTTAAGAAACCATCTAACATACTCTTTTCTTAACATATTACTTTCCTCTATTATTCCATACTTCCTTTTCTAATGTAAAATTTGGTGCCTTATCCCCTTCTTTTAGCATGA
>JAYFRK010000119.1:0-3091 GCA_034925975.1 Clostridium sp. | reverse complement strand
TAAATCAGCTTCTTTATCTGCAGGTATTGACTCACCAGTAAGGGCTGATTCTTCAATTTTTAAGTTAGCAGTTTCAATAAGTCTTAAATCACAGGGAATATATCTACCAGCATCTATTACAACAATATCACCAGGCACAATTTCTTCAGAAGAAATTTCTTTTAACTCTCCATTTCTTTTTACAATAGCTTTAGGAGTGGATAAACTTTTTAAAGCTTCTAGTGATTTTTCAGCTTTGGACTCCTGTATTACACCGATAACTGCATTTAAGATTATAATTATTGCAATAATAATGGAGTCACTTATTTCTCCAACTATTGCGGAAATTATTGCAGCTCCTATAAGAATATATATTAATATATCATTTATCTGAGAAATAAGCATTTGAAGCAGTGTTTGTTTTTTTTGAGTTATAAGTTTATTTAGACCGTATTTCTCTCTTCTATTTTGCACTTCTTCAGAAGTAAGACCATTATTAGGGTCAGTATTAAAGTTGTCTAGTATCTCTTCAATTTTTTTAGAATACAACATAACAAAATCACCTCAGTCTTATTATTCGATAGGGCTAATAAAAATATTACTTTTATAATGATATTTTAGTTTTGGTTTTTTATGTGTAAAAAATAAGAACAGCACATAAAAGGAAACTTTCTACTGTTCTTAAAAATAATTATTTAAATTTATTTTAAAAATATTAGATGCTAAATTTAATTTGAAGTGAGATTTATTTTGCTAATGTTAAAATGCTGGAAGAAATTTATAAAACAAAATTCCTAGTATTCCAGAAATAACTATGATTAATATAGGGTGGATTTTAGTTTTAAATAATAATGCTCCAATTATTATACCAATAATAATGCTTTTTATATCTTTGATGCTATAAGAAACTTTTGAAAGGGATATAAATGCAGAAATTATAAGGCCTATAAGTGCAGGACGCATTCCCTTCATAGCAGCCTTTAAAAATTTTGATTCTTTAAATTTAATTATATAATGTGTTGCTATAGAAACTAAAAAGAAGGAGAAGCTAACAACTCCTAAGGTGGCAGCTATACTACCTAAAACACCTTTAACAGTAAATCCAACAAAAGTTGCAGAATTTATAGCTACAGGTCCTGGAGTCATTTGAGATATACCTATTATATCTACAAAGGTTTTTAAATCTATCCATCTATGATTTGCTACAATTTCTTTTTCAATAAAAGGGATCATTGCATATCCACCACCAAAGCTGAACATACCTATTTTCAAAAAAGCTAAAAATAGGTTTATAATTAAATTCATTCATCTACCTTCTTTCTAAAAAACATTAATCCATATAGCCCTGAAAGAATTATTACTATAATTGGATTTATTTTAAAAATAGAAATTGCAATGACGGTGATTATTATAATAAGCAAATTTACTAAGTTTTTATCAATAGATTTTGAAAGACTAACTACTGCAATTAGTACTAGCATAGGCACCGCAGCAGCTATTCCTTTAAAGACTAAATCAACAAAGGCGTTGTTTCTAAATTGAAAAAAGAATGTAGCTATAATTAATATTATAAAAAATGAGGGTAAAACCACACCAAGCAACGCTAAGACTGCACCCATTAGTCCACCAATTTTATATCCAATGAAAATAGATGAATTTACAGCAAGAGCTCCTGGAAAGGTTTGAGATATGACTAGTATGTCTAGAAAATCTTCTTTACTTAACCATTCACGATTATTTACAACCTCTGCTTCAATAAGAGGAATCATTGCATATCCGCCACCAAAAGTAAAAGCACCTATTTTAAAAAAACTAACAAACATAGTCAGAAGTCTTTTCACATTTATCACCTTCCCAATATAAACTAAAAAATTTAATTAATACTATTATAGCTGTATATTATTTTACAATCAAATTTACTATACTTTGTTTTTACAGTAATATGCTATATAATATAATTAATGATTTTAGGTGGGGGTGGATCGATGGAGATATCAAGGGTGCGTAGTGGAACACAAATAAGTTCCGAGAAAAAAGTAGTGACTAGTAAAAAGGATTTTTCTCAAAGCTTTAGCTTTGCTCACCAAAGAAAATCTGAACAACAACTTAAACAAATGCTTGAGGATATAAAGAAAAAAGGAAATAGACTTGCTATTACAAAATGTTATGGAGATGTAGCAGCTTATAAAAGGATGATAAAAGAATATTTAGAATCTGTTTTAAGCTATATGTATGGAGTAAAAAAAGACATTAGTTTTTGGCAGACTCAATATTTTATAACAGTTGAAACTATAGACTTAAAATTAGAAGAATTAACTCAGATGCTTTTAAGTGAAGAAAAGGAAAATTTAAGTATTGCTAGTACTATTGATGAAATATCAGGACTTATAGTTGATATATATAAGTAGTTTATAATAAAAGGGATTAAGTCATAAACAATTATGACTTAATCCCTTTCTATATTTTAAGATTTAAATCCATGTACTGAAGTCAGCGTCAGACGGCATTCTCCAGTCTCCTCTAGGAGATAAGCTTATAGTTCCTACTTTCGGACCATCGGGAAGAGCTGAACGTTTAAATTGTTGGGTAAAGAATCGTTTTATAAATTTCTCAAACCATTTTTCAATAGTATTATTATCATAAATATCCTTAAAAGCTTCTTTTGAAAGAAATAATATCTTTTCAGGGGTAGCACTTTGTCTTATAAAATAATATAAGAAAAAGTCATGAAGCTCATAAGGCCCAACTATATCCTCGGTTTTTTGAGATATTTCTCCATTTTTATCCTTAGGAAGAAGTTCAGGACTAACAGGAGTATCCAAGATATCAACAAGAATATCAGATACTTCTTTAGCAACTTCTTTGTCAGATACATATTTTACTAGATATCTAACAAGAGTCTTAGGAACAGAGCAATTTACAGAGTACATGGACATATGATCTCCGTTATAAGTAGCCCATCCTAAGGCTAGTTCAGACAAATCCCCAGTTCCAACTAATAAAGCTGCTTTCTTGTTAGCTAAATCCATAAGGATCTGTGTTCTTTCTCTTGCTTGAACATTTTCATAGGTAACATCATGAATTTCTGCTTTGTTACCAATATCTTTAAAGT
>JAYFRK010000220.1:0-2920 GCA_034925975.1 Clostridium sp. | reverse complement strand
GACCTGCATCAGGACGATGCATAGGGCTGGGTAGGGAATTTTTAAAGGCACAAACTTAGAACTTCTTAACGCAGCGAAGATTCTCTGTTGAATTATACACCCTCGGTTTTTAGCACCTTACTTTGTAGCTACCAAGGCCGCCATTTTGTCGCAACTTACTTATATTTAGTCTTTCACATCATTAAGTGCTTTATTTACAAAAGATAGTATAAAGAAAAATAGGGTGAAACCAGAAATTATCATAAATATTGTTTTAGTTTTAAAGAAGGTATCAGAAATTAAGTTGTTCATTATATTTAATGAAAAATAAATTAGCAAGCTTAATAACATATCTATAAAAAAGTCTTCTATGGATAGTTTCATATAACATCTTTTCTTGATTTCATATAAATTCATTACTAAACTTGTTAATGAAGTTATCATTAAACTTAATCCATAACCTAAAATATTAATGCTTGGTATTGAAGTTAATACATATAGTAGAATTAATTCTTCAACAGCTACTATAAGGGAGTTACGCAGAAGGACTCCCTGTTTACCTAAGCCGTTAAGTATACTGAAGGTAGTAGCAGATATATAGGTAAATGGGGCTGAAATAGCAGCAAATTTTATATAAGTACCTAGGTCTTCTCGTCCAAAAAACAGCATTCCAAGTGAATTAGGCATACTAAAGCATACTATTAATGTAGCCATTCCAAGTAAGAATGATATTCTAAGAACCTGATGAATTCTCTCTTCCAAAGTTATGTAATCCTTTTTTTCTACACTCTCTGCAATATCCGGAATAAGTACAATGGACATAGACATAACTACTACAAGTGGAAAAAATATTATTGTAAGTGCCATCCCAGAAAATTTTCCTATCATGCCTAAAGCAGTGCTGTGATCAAATCCTGCAATTAGAAGACGTCTTGGCAAAACTAAAGTGGATATTGTAGATATAGCAGTTGATAGGAAGCCATTTACACATAGTGGAATAGACATAACAAGTATATCGAATAGAAGCTGGGCATTTCCTTCAATAGCATTACTGCTATATGAATGAGATAAATCTTTAGCTTTATTTATTTTATAGAAAATATACAAAAATAGAAAACTAAAAAATTCTCCAGCTGCTAATGCTCCATAAACAGCAGTAACTGTATTTTCAATTTCTTTAATAGGTAAGGCTCTAATCACAAAAATTGTAACACCTATTCTTATAACTTTTTCAAATATATCTATAATAGCTGGAGTATTTACATTGGATACTCCGTAAAAATATCCTTTTATTATAGAAGATAGTGCTACAAATATTAAAGCTATACAGACCAAGAGAAGACTGTTTAAGCTTCTAATATCCTTAATAATATTAATACTTATGTACTTTGAATTTAAAGCCACAATAATAGCAATTAATAAAGTCCATACTAAATCGAAAACTATGGTTATGTGAATAGATTTATGTAGATTTTTATAGTCTTTTTTACTGTAAAAAGACGATGACTGTTTAGAAATTGCAGTTATCATGCCGCCGCACACCAGGCAAGAAAATAGATCGTAAATTGGCATTATTAGTGCGTAAAGGCCCATTCCTTCGGCACCTAGTTCCCGTGATAATATTATGGAAAAAATAAACTTTAATACACCAGTTGTAGAGTTTGAAAGGGTCAATAATATAGAATTTTTAAAAAATTTATCTTTTTTCACCTAAGTCAACTCCTTAGAATTAGTAACATTAATAAGTATGATGAGAAGATAAATTATATTCTAAATTTAATAAACAAAGGAATATGGAGTGACAGTAATATTATTAGGATAAATTCCAAAATATGTAATATAATTATATTATAGGTGGAAATAAGCTTTGTGGAGGTTTATCATTATGACCAGATGTAAAATTAATAGTAAGTTAGTATATTCAATGATAGTTTTATTTTTAATATACTGCTCTTATACTGTAACTAATTCTATTCATTCATGTTTAATATATAGTATTATTGGAATATCATATATTCTACTTAGTAGTTTTTTATCAAATAGAAATATGATAAAAGAAGCTGGGGAATATGTGAGTTTGCAAGTTATTATAACTCTAATATACTGGATGATAATAGGGAGAACTTTTGTTGATGATATGAGTTTTAATGGAATTTTATTTTTTACTATTATAATGATAATGCCATATGTGTCCAAGTTGAATTGTGAAAAAAAACATGAATGACTTTATTAATAGCTTTCAGTTTTTTAGTAATCAGTAACTAGTACCAAGTTGTATATATTTTACTAAGTAAAAGCTATAGACTAAATAAAAACTATAGATTAAATAAAAACAAAATTAACAACTGGATTCCATGTAATTGTAAAGTTTATTGTTTTTTTAGTTAATGGCGGTTAGTTACTGATTACTAATTTTATTTATAAAAAAGTTACCTATTGTCCATTAGCAATTAAAACATTCTTTTGATGAGTAGGTGATAGTTCATTTGAGACATGGCTTGTGCTGTTATAAAAGTACATATCAAAGTGACCATCTATTCCGTTTTGACTATACATATCAGTTGTTGAATGAGGCATACCTGTTACACTTACAGCAAGCTGATAGTTTGTACCATTTTGATTAAAAGTTAGAATCATTGGACGCATTAGTGACCAAGACCAGCTAGGAAATATCTGCTTCATTTTATTTGAATCTTCATATGTTAAAGGTACAATATCAGAGTGATTAGAGCCGCCATAATATTTAGCATTAAAAGTTATTCCTGTATACAAATCTCTTATAGTCCCTATCTGACCAACGGTAAATAATCTTCTAGCATTTTCCCAAGTATAAAGATCTCCATATTTATTATTAATTCTAGGTTTAAGCATAGTTATACCTATAGGTTTTACTATTTCTGTGGAATTGACAGGGACAGTTATAATCTGACCAGGCATAAAA
>JAYFRK010000483.1:0-1556 GCA_034925975.1 Clostridium sp. | reverse complement strand
CCACCATTTTTTCTTTTATAAACTACTGCTATTTTTTCTTCCTCATCATCTCTATAAATAAAGAATGAATGTCCTAGTAACTCCATATTAGCTATCGCCGTATCCAAATCCATTGTATCAACAGTTATAGATTTTGTTTTTACTGGTATTTCTTCCATTTCTATATCTTCAATTTCACTTAAGACAAATGCTTTGCCCAGATTTTCTCTATGCCTTCTATCTAGTTTTGTCTTAGCTCTTCTTATTTGATCCTCTAATTTATCCACCACTAAGTCAATAGCAGCATATAAATCACGATTAATTACCTCTCCTCTTAAAATTGCATATTTTGTTTGAATCGTAACCTCTATCTTTTGTCCATCAGGAACAATCGTTATCACCACTCGACATTCAGAATCCTTAACAATTAAGAATTTATCCAGTGCAGAAAGTTTTTTCAATATTTTCCCTTCTATTGCTGGAGTGATTGAAACATTTTTACCAACTATTTGATATTTCATAACGACACATCCTTTCTTGTTTATATTATATCACCTTTATTAATAAAACATCAAAGTATATACAAAACAAAGGGTTAAAACTCTTGTTTAAATTTCTGTATAGTATAGAATAAAATGAAAATGCATATAAACGTTGTATATTATTTAAAGTTTAAATATTTTCTCAAAATTAAACTATATTAATACGTTTTTTAATTGATAATCTTAGGCATTCTACAAATTAGATTTGATACTATGAGTGCCATTAAATATCCAGTAATTATACCAGAGATAATTAGAAAGACAACATAAGTTAACATGTACCAAGTCTGATATAAAATAGCAACCATTATTACTTGCCCTAATCCATGGAGTATTGCTCCACTTATTGATATACCATATATTGAAGCTTTAGTATACTTTGCTACTAAAATTGTCATAATTGTAGCTAGTAATGTGCCAGATATGGATATGAAAAAATTGATACCAAATCCTGTCCAAAGTATTGCGCTTAATAATACCCTTAATATTCCAAATATAGAAAAATATTTGATTCCAAAATAATACAAAACTATAAGACCAACTGCATTAGCAAGCCCTAGTTTTGCTCCTGGAAATAGTATTGGAATTTCAACAAGATATTCTACATAACTTAATATGACAGAAAGTGCAAGCAAAAATCCATAACGAACCATCATTTTAGTTGTCATTAACTGCACCTCCTGGAGTCCAATCAATACCTGTATCCTCATAACCTTCAATTACAACCATAACACTATTAGGAGCACAAATAATTGATGTACCTTTTTGTGATTGGTATCCCATTATTGAACAATAGTGTTTTGGAGATTCCTCTTCCTTTATTCTAACTCTACCACCCTGGATTTCTATCACCATTTTATCTAGTAATAAAGGAAAATACTCTTTATCCATAACATATTCCTCATTAATATTTAAATACATAGTATGAACTATATTATTATTATAATAAACACTAACAATATTATCATTTGAATTACCATAAAACAGATTCATTGCAACAAAAAACACCACAACAATTGTAGCTATTATAACTAT
>JAYFRK010000344.1:0-1870 GCA_034925975.1 Clostridium sp. | reverse complement strand
ATTCATTTGAGGGGGCAACTGTTGTTAAGAGCGACTCTGTCAGCTACCCCCTTATCAGAAGCACGACTACGGTGTTGGTTTCGAATGAGAAGAATGGCGGTCGCGAACGGGCTATGTTCTCACCATTAATAGCAGCATTCGTACTTTTTCTTATAACTGTGCTGGTATCGGTGATTCAATACATAAAGTGGAATAAAACCCAGTTGCCCCGAATTTATGACACGATTTTGTTTGCTGTTTACGGGTTGGGAGGATGTATCCTGTTTCTCCTGATGTTTTTCTCGGAACATCCGGCTACAAACCCTAACTGGAATTTTGCCTGGTTAAACGCTTTTGCGCTTGTCGCTGCTATTTTATTTTGGGTAAAACCGGTAAAAAACGCGGTAAATATCTATCATTTTATTAACTTTGCAGTCCTGACCCTCTTTCTGGTTTTCTGGTGGTTGCTGCCACAACAATTACCGGTGGCAAGTATTCCTTTTTCAATGAGTTTGTGGCTCAGATCGGGAATGAATGTATTTATGCAGACGAAAAGGAGAAAGGTTAATAAGCGGTATGTTTCGTCGAAATACATGAAGGCAGGTTGGGGGCAATGATGTGGAGCAAAACCTAGCACGGTTTTTGCGTTATGCAATAAGAACAGGATTGCGTACATAAAGAAGCCAACAAACAAGCTTAAATGAAAGAAATACTCTCAAATGAATAAAATATTATCTTCTCTTGTCGCTCTTTTTTCGGTAACCGCTCTTTATGCCCAGGACACACCAATTGTCCCTAAATTGGTTGTGGGAATCACTATAGACCAATTGCGCGGCGATTACCTGGAGATGTTTCAACATACTTTCGGAGAAAAAGGATTTAAAAGGCTCCTGAACGGAGGGCTAGTTTATGCCGATCTGGAATTTGATTTTCCCCACCTTGATCGCGCTTCTACCATCACTACCATTTTCACCGGTGCTAATCCTGCTTACCACGGAATTACCGGAGAAAACAGATTTATACTGAAAGAAAACCGGGAAATTCCTGCTTTTTCGGATGACCATTACGCCGGAAATTTCACTACCGAACGTTATTCTCCATTACCTGTAAAGGTTTCTACCCTTGCCGATGAGCTCAAAATTGCTTCCGGAGGGCAATCGGATGTGTTTGCTTTTGCGCCTCACGCTTCACAGGCATTGGCTTCCGGAGGACACGCTGCCAGTGGCGCATACTGGGTAGAAGACATCACCGGAAACTGGGCTACGACGGCTTTTTATAAAACCCGACAACCCATCGTGGAGCAACATAACCGGACACCGGAGTCATTGAGTAAGAAGATAGGGGCCATCACCTGGCGCCCGGCTATCGACATATCGAATTACAAAGCATTTCCTTACACCAAGAACCTGTACAATTTTCAACATTATTTCGGCGTTGAGAAAAAAAATCACGTACGGCTATTGAAGCAGTCACCTTTTGTTAACACGGAAGTTCGCGAAATTGCAGAGAAGATTCTGAAATCAAGTTCGTTGGGAAAACGCCAAAATCCTGATTTTCTAGCGTTGACTTTCTACGCCGGCAATTTTGAAAACTCACTCGACAAAAACTATTCTGTTGAAGTGCAGGACACTTACTATCGGTTGGATCAGGAAATTGAGAAACTGCTTGAAACTATTGACTCTGCGGTAGGCCTGAATAACACACTGATCTTTGTGGTTTCTACCGGGTATTTCAATGAACAGGAAATCCATCCTTCGGATATGGTTACTTCGGGAGGTGATTTTTATCCCGACAGGAGCATCGCATTGCTCAACATGTATCTCATGGCTATTTACGGCCGCGAACAATGGGTCAGTAAATATTACAGCCAGCAGCTGTTTTTCAATCGCAA
>JAYFRK010000404.1:0-2732 GCA_034925975.1 Clostridium sp. | reverse complement strand
AGTTGTATCCTCTTCTTAATAGATATTGACTGAGTTTTCTATATATATTCCCATAATCTTTATCTGATTTAAGCAGTATTCTATACCTTTTTTCTGCTAACTCTTTAAGCTTACTTAAGTCCTCTTCTCCTGTATTGCTACATCCATCTTCATAATTATCTATATTTTCTTTATTAGGTGTACTATCCTCTAATCTTATAATTTTATTTAGAGTGCTATTTATTATATCAAAATTATATCCTCTTCCAGCTAAATAATCTACTATTTTTTTGTAAACTTTTTTTTCATTTGTCTCTGACTTTATGAGGATACCATACTTTTTCTGTGCTAACTTAAGTGCAGCTTCTCTTTCTTTTGCTTCTTCCACATCTTTAAGCTTATTATTAATTATATCTTCGTCTATACCTTTTCTTATGAGCATATATTTTATTTTTTTCTTTCCATTACTGCAACTTTTATCTTTAATAAACATCTCTGCATATTTTTCATCATTTATAAAATTATATTGCTCTAAAAATTCTATTATTCTAGTAATTGTTTTTTCTTCGTAACCTTTCACTAATAATTTATCTACTATTTCCTTCTTGCTTTTATAACTTTTTTCTATAATTCTTAGTGCATCATTTTTGCCTTTAATATAATTATCTTCTTCAATAATATTGCTTAATAAATCTAAGTCTACTTTCTTACCCTTCTCTAATTTATAATAATAAACTAGATCCATACTACAAGCAAATGAAAATTCTTCATTTAAAAATATATTAACCCTATTTTTATTTTTTTTACCTGCCTCTATTTTAGTTATTATTTTATCCACTATTTATCACTCTTTTCAGGAAGTAATATGTGCACTGTTGGACTTTCTAACACTTTTCTGGAAATATTATATATATCCTCACTTTTAATTTTTTCCATATTATTCATATCATCAACAAATTCATATATATCTTCACCATCAATTATTTGATGAAGTACATAGTTTCCAAGTTGAGTTGAATCTTCAAGTGTACCTGCCACTGCAGTCTTAAGGACTTTTTTCATCAATGAAATATTTCTTTCATCCAAAACTATATTTTTATTTTTTATATCATATATTATACCCTCTATTGTATCTACAGCATCACTAACATCTTCTTCATTTACAGAAGTATAAATACTTAAAATTTTAACATCTTTAGTTGCATCTAATTCAGAGTATACGTCATAAGCTAGTCCTTTTTCTTCTCTTAGCTTTCTAAATAATATAGAATTAGCGCTTTCCCCTAACTTATAGTTAAGTATCCTAAGTGCAAGTTCTTCCTGCTTACTTAAGCCATGGAAAGTATATAGGTAAACTATTGTACTTTGCTCTATATCTCTCTTATATGAAACTTTCCTTGATGGTATATTATTTTCTACTTTTACACTGCCTTTTATATAATCACAGCTCTTCCAGGAACTAAAATATTTAGTCACTAAATTCAAAACTTCTTCATGTTCATTTGGGGACACTATAGTTATACATGTATTATTAGGAACATAGTATCTGCAATAAAAATCAACTAATTGATCCCTTGTAAATTTTTTTATAGTACTCTCTTTTCCTATAGTATCTATCTTAATAGAACTATTTCTAAAAGCATTCTCCATAACTTTTCTAAAGCTATAATCTTCTATATCATCTTTGCTTGTTCTTATTTCTGCAAGAATAACTCCTCTTTCCTTTTCAACTTCATCTGCTGGGAAAGTTGAATTTTGAAGCATATCTGATAACAATTCTATAGACATTTTTAATTCATCATTAAGAGCTGTTATACTGTAAACAGTACAATTATAATCAGTATATGCATTGTATTCTCCTGCTCTTTGTTCTAGCGATTCATTTAACTCCTCATTATTTTTATTTTCTGTACCCTTAAATAACATATGTTCTACGAAATGTGCTATTCCTTTTTCTTCTCTATTTTCATATATAGAACCTATCTTAATTCCAACATGTATGGATACTAATTGAGTTTCTTTTTTTATTGTAACCAAATTTAACCCATTATCTAAATTATACTTTTTCAAGTCAAAAATGCCTTTTTCCATATATTCTCCTTTTAAAAATTATTTATAGTGAATATTATAGTTTATATTGAAAAAAATAAAAAGTCTTTAAGCAACTTTTATTCAGTAATGTAAGTAAAGTGCAGCAAAATAGCGGCATGTAAGATTACTTGGCTTACGCATATATGTATCATTGAGAAACCTTCAGTTGATGCATATATGCTGGTCAGTAATCTTACATGCCTTAATTAGTTGCAATTAAAAAGCATTATAGTAAATATTATGAGGACTTCAAAAAGCAAAATGATAATTTTGCATGGCGTAGCCACACTGTAAAGCTACTAAGTAAGTATTATTGAAGAAATTGCAATCAGAAGATACTAAGATAACTTCAACAGGCTTCGCCTAAAATCCTGGCACCCTCATCGGGTTAAGCGCTCTGCGCTTTTCTAATAAGTCAATTAATATAATACTTACACTGGTTATTAAATTAGCTATAGTCTAAATAGTAATTACTACTACAGTTCTTAATATATGCTTTGTGTAAATACTAGCAGCCTTATTTTACCTTGTATAATGAACTCATAGTAAATTCATTATACTTTTCCTTTCTTAAAGATAATTTACTATAATAACATAAGACGCTGTGGATTAGTTTTTTTACATATAGCTAGACTATTTAAATTAGGATATAACCACAGCTT
>JAYFRK010000282.1:0-2586 GCA_034925975.1 Clostridium sp. | reverse complement strand
AACAATTTATTAAATTTAAGGAGGGGATAACTTTGGAAAAGGAAGATATTAAGCAATTAGTATGCAAGACTATTGATGAAAATGCATACAAAATTGTAGCTTTGGCCAAGGATATAGAAAAGGATCCAGAGCTAGGTTATAAAGAAGTGAAAACTTCTGAGAAGGTTTGTAGTTTTATGAAGGAATTAAATTTAAACTACAAAAATAATTTAGCCTTAACTGGAGTAAAAGGGAGGCTTAAGGAAAAGGCTAGCGGGCCTAATGTTGCTATATTAGGAGAGCTAGACGGAGTAATATGTTTTGACAGCCCAAATGCAGACAAAGAAACAGGAGCATCACACACATGTGGACATAACTTACAAGTTTCTGCAATGCTAGGGGCCGCACTAGGATTAAAGTTATCAGGCATCGAAGAAAGTTTATGTGGTAATGTAACTTTTATGGCAGTACCATCAGAAGAATATATAGAGATAGAGTACAGAAATAAGTTAAGAGAAGAGGAAAAAATACATTTCCTAGCTGGCAAACAAGAATTAATATACCAAGGTGAATTTGATGATGTGGACATTGCTATGATGTTTCATTCATTAAAAAATTGTCCAAGACCTACAGTAGCTATTGGGGATAGCAGCAATGGTTTCTTAGGTAAAACAATAGAATATGTAGGTAAAGCAGCACATGCAGCAGAGGCACCCCACGAAGGAGTAAATGCACTAAATGCAGCAATGCTTGGAATGATGGGAATAAACGCTCTGAGAGAAACATTTAGAGCTGAAGACTCAATAAGAGTTCATCCTATAATTACAAAAGGAGGAGATACTGTAAACAGCGTTCCTGCTGATGTAAGAATGGAGACTTATGTAAGAGCTAAAACAGTAGAAGCTATAAAAAATACCAATGAAAAGGTGGACAGAGCATTATTAGGTGGAGGATATGCTATAGGAGCAAAGACTATAATAAATACTATTCCAGGACATCTTCCTTTAAAATGTTCATCAAAATTAAATAGTTTATTTAAAGGTAATGCTGAAAGATTACTTACAGAAGAACAAATAATAGATAGTGGACATTTTGCAGCTTCAACTGATATGGGGGACGTATCAAACTTGATACCATCTATACATCCTTTCATAGGAGGAGTTTCAGGAAATCTTCATACAAAAGATTTTAAAGTAGAAGATTACGATGCGGCTCTAATTTTACCAGCTAAGCTTATGGCAATGACTATAATAGACTTATTATATAGTAATGCAGAAGCGGCAAAAGAAGTTATAGATTCTTATGAGCCTACTTTTAAGAGTAAGGACGAATATATAGAGTTTTTAGAAGGATGTTTTGAAAGGAAGGTGCAGTAAATGAAAAATTGGAAAAATCATATTATTGTCCTTATACTAGTTATTATTGCAGAACTTATAGGAGTAATAAAATTTAAAGTTGGACCAGGAACGTTAGTATTCTTACCAATGCTTTATGCACTTATTATAGGTATATTCCTAGGACCTAAATTTTTAAAGTTAGTAAATGATAAAGATATGAAGGATGCAGGTACTCTAATTACAATTTCATTAATGCTTCTTATGGCAAGATACGGAACATTAATTGGACCTACTCTTCCTAAAATAATAAAATCAAGTCCTGCATTAATACTACAAGAGTTCGGAAATATTGGTACTGTATTTTTAGGAGTACCTCTAGCAATATTCTTAGGATTAAAACGTGAATCCATAGGAGCAGCTCACTCTATTGCCCGTGAACCTAATGTCGCTTTAATAAGTGATATTTATGGTTTAGAAGGAGATGAAGGAAAAGGTGTTATGGGAGTATATATTTGTGGTACTGTTTTTGGAACAGTATTCTTCGGACTATTAGCTAGCTTTTGTGCAGCTTATACTCCACTTCACCCATATGCTCTTGCAATGGCATCAGGAGTAGGTAGTGCAAGTATGATGACTGCTGCTGTTGGATCATTAAGTGCTATGTTCCCAAGTATGCAAGAAACTCTAGCTGCCTTTGGGGCTGCAAGTAATATGTTATCAGGGCTAGATGGACTTTATATGTCACTGTTTATTGCTCTTCCTTTAACTGAATGGCTTTACAGGAAAATGTACAGAGTGAAATACGGTGTCCAGGCTCCGGAAGTCAAAAAGAAAAAAGAAACTTCTAAGGAGGCTTAATATATGAAAATTAAAGATTCTTTATTTATACTTATATTGATGGGAATTTTATCTTTAGTGGCAAATATGGTAGGCCCTAAAAATAATATAATAGATGCACTTCCAGGAATGGCTATACTTGTATTAATAGCTATTTTAGGAATTGTTTTAGCCAAGATAATTCCAGGAAAAATCCCTGCTGTAGCTTACATAGTTACCTTAGCATGTATTTTAACCTATCCTGGAGTACCAGGAGCAACAACAATTTCAAAGTATATGGCAAAGGTAGATTTTTTAAGTTTAACTACTCCAATACTTGCATATGTAGGTATTTCTATAGGAAAAGATTTAGACAGCTTTAAAAAATCTGGTTGGAGAATAATTATAGTATCTTGTTTTGTATTCGTAGGAACTTATTTAGGTTCAGCTATTA
>JAYFRK010000370.1:0-2938 GCA_034925975.1 Clostridium sp. | reverse complement strand
AATCTATAGCTGCTGCAAGACCAACAGCACCTTCTACATTTTGAGTCCCAGCTTCTAATTTAAATGGAAGCTCTGCAAAGGTTGCCTTCTGTTCAGAAACATATTCTATCATATCCCCACCATATAGAAATGGAGGAACTTTTTCCAGCAATTCTTCTTTTCCATAAAGTACACCTATTCCCATTGGACCAAGCATTTTATGTGCTGAAAACACCATAAAATCTACATTTAATTTTTGAACATCTACTTTCATATGGGGAACACTTTGAGCTCCATCTAAAACAACTATTGCACCTTTGCTATGTGCATAACTTACTATATTTTCTATGGGATTTATTACTCCAAATGTATTAGTCATATGAGCAACAGAAACTATTTTTGTATCCTCAGTTATTTTTTCCTCTATTTCTGACTGTAAAAGCCTCCCCTCTTTATCTACATACATATATTTAAGTTTAGCCTTCTTAGCTCTAGCTACTATTTGCCAAGGTATTAAGTTACTGTGATGTTCTGATATTAAAATTACAATTTCATCACCTTCATTTATAAAGTTCATTCCATAAGAATTTGCTATAAGATTTAGAGATTCTGTAGCATTTTTAGTAAATATAATCTCTTTTGAGCTTTTAGCATTAATAAATTTCCTCACCTTTTCTCTTGAAGTTTCATAAGCTTCTGTAGCTCTTACACATAAATAATGCGCTCCTCTATGAGGATTTGAATTTATACTTTTGTAGTACTCATCAATAGCTTTTATAACACACTCTGGCTTATGTGTTGTAGCAGCATTATCAAAATAAATAATATCTTTACCCTTTACCTTCTGAGACAGTATAGAAAATTCCTTTCTTATATCTTCAACATTATGTTTATTATAATTAAATTCCAAATCAATCATTTATTATTCTCCTTTGAATTTTAGAATCAATAATATTTTTTATATCTTCAGAAGGTATTTCATCTATAATAGGTCTAAAGGCTGCTTCAATTATGAGCTTTTTAGCTTCTTTCTCACTGAAGCCTCTGCTCATAAGATAGAATAACTTATCTTCATTTATCTTTCCTGCACTTGCTGCATGCTGTCCTTCTACATCATCTTCAGCACATAGTAAAAGAGGTACAGCGTCTGATTTCACCCTAGGATCTAGAAGAATTGTATATTCTTCTTCAGAACCCTTAGCTTTCACAGATCCTTTTTTGAAATCTATAGTTCCTCTAAATATTTTTTTAGACTTATCCTTCAAGACTCCTCTGGTTTCAATATTACTTAAAGTTCTCATGGCACTGTGATTCATTTTATAGCTTAAATCTATAATTTTATTTCCGTCACCAAAATATATAGATTTAAGCTTTGCCTCTCCTGTAGGTTCATCTAGGTTGTTTACATAGTTTGTAACACTTATTGAAGCACCTATTTCCAGGGAAATATAATTTACTTTTGATCCATATCCTATAAATCCAACCACTGAATCGAAATGCTTTGAATTTTCATTCATAACTTGAACCTTTATAATATTTACCTTTGCTCCATCCATTGCATATATTTTAGTAATTCCATTGTGAAATGCTTCAACTTCATCATTAGTTTTGTAATTAATAATTACGGTTATCTCACTATTTTCTTCTGCTACTATAGTATTATTGTCTATAAGAACAGGATTTTCTTTAGACATAGAGTAATCTATAATTATAGGCTGTGATATCCTAGAATTTTTATCTAATTTTATACTTCATGGAGCATTATAGTTACTTTCCCCTAAATCTAAAAGCCTCTTTGAAACTCCATAACTTTCTCCTATTGTCTTAAATTTATTTGAATAATCTACCCTATTAATTTCTTTCTTTATCTCTACTACCTTCCCATTTTTTAGCTCTCCAAATTGTTTTATATAATCCTTTTTATAATCTGGAATGTTAGTAATTTCTCCTAAGTTTAGATCAAGATCATTTACTTTAAGCCATCTCCAAGTTATAACTGGGAGTTCATTTATATTTTTTAATTCCATAATGTATTCTCACCTCCTAACCTATAGTCCCTTCCAATTCTATATTTATAAGATTATTCATCTCTACCGCATATTCAAGGGGAAGCTCCTTTGATATAGGTTCTACAAATCCTCTTACTATCATAGCTTTAGCTTCTTCTTCACTTAATCCTCTACTCATAAGATAGAATATAGCTTCATCACTTATTCTTCCTATCTTAGCTTCATGTCCTAAATCTACTTCATCATTCAATATGTCTATAACAGGTATTGTATCTGATCTTGAAATATTATCTAACATTAATGATTCACAGGATACAGTAGACTTTGAATGATGGGCATTAGCTGCCACCTTTACAGCTCCTCTATATATAGCTACTCCTCCATCCTTTGATATGGATTTTGAATTTATATTGGAGTAAGTATGCGGTGCTGCATGAATAACCTTAGCTCCTGTGTCTAGGTACTGTCCATTCCCCGCAAAAGTTATACCTGTAAATTCGCATCTTGCTCTCTCACCCTTTAATATGCTCATTGGATATAACATAGAAACCTTTGATCCAAAAGAGCCAGAAACCCATTCTATAGTTCCATCTTTTTCTACAATAGCTCTTTTTGTATTTAAGTTATACATATTTTTTGACCAATTTTCTATAGTACTATATCTTAATGTTGCTCCTTCCTTAACAAATAGTTCAACACATCCTGCATGAAGGTTATTTACAGAATACTTTGGAGCTGAACATCCTTCAATAAAATGAAGCTTTGCTCCTTTTTCAACTACTATAAGTGTATGTTCAAACTGACCTGCTCCTGGAGCATTTAATCTAAAGTAAGATTGAAGTGGTATATCTACCTTGACTCCTTCTGGTACATATACAAAGGAGCCACCTGACCAAACTGCTCCATGCAATGCTGCAAATTTATGATCACTTGGGGGAACACACTTCATA
>JAYFRK010000354.1:0-1640 GCA_034925975.1 Clostridium sp. | reverse complement strand
GCAAAGAAAGCAGTAGAATATTTGCTAAGCAGAGGACATAGAGATATAGCTTTCTTAGATAATTTCCTCCATGGCAATGGAAGTTTTTCTGAATGTGACTTAAGATTTAAGGCATATAAAGAAGTATTAAATGAAAACAATATTGAAATAAATCCTAACCATATTATGAAAGCCTGTGACAATTATGAGAATGTATTTAGAAAGTGCACTGAACTATTTAGTCTTGATAAAAGACCTACAGCAGTTTTAGCTAATGACGATATGCATGCTTTTGTGGCTGTAAGTGCTGCCAATAGTCTAAACCTGAAAGTTCCACAGGATATAGCGGTAATAGGCTTTGATAATTCTAGTGTGTCAAAATTTATGATACCAGCTTTAACCACTGTGGAAATACCGAAAAAAGAGATTAGCAAGGTTTCACTGGAGCTTTTAATAAACAAAATAGAAGGTAAAAGTGTTAAAGATGCTAATTTAGAAACAGAATTAATTATAAGAAAGTCTACAAATTAAAAATAATTATAATATTAAAAGGATTATTTTAGGAAGTATACACACGAGTGTATAATATAAAAATTTAAGGAGGATTAGAAATGGAAAAAAAATTAGGAGAATTAACATTTAAAGAAATAAATCAACAGCCAGAAGTATTTAAAGGAGTATCTGATGATATTGAAAATATCTGCGGAAAGGTAAAGGATATTTTTGAAAACTTCAAACCAGAAGAAATTATCTTTGTAGGATGCGGTACTTCACATTATTTAGCACAATCAGCAGTATCAATTTTTTCTCATTATAATAACATACCTGCAAGAGCTGCAGTTGCTTCAGAAATATTTTTAAATGGAGATTCTTATTTTAAAGGACAAAGAGTTTTAATGGTTCCTATAACTCGTGCAAGTTCAACAACTGAAGTAAGAATGGCAATAAAAGCTGCAAAATCAAGACCAAACGTAGCTACTTTAGCTGTAACTTGTGATATTGGAAGCGCAGAGATAAATGATTATTATCTTCTTTCACCTAAAGCAGAAGATAAGAGTGTAGTAATGACAAGTACTTATACAAGCATGCTTTATTTAATATTAGTAATGTCACTATGCCTTGCAGGAAAAGAAGAAGAGCTTAATAAAATAAAAGCATATCCTGAAATATCAGCTAGTTTTATGGACAGAGTAAATGAACAGGTTAAAGCTATAGTAGATGAAAATAAAGACATAAAATTATTTATATGCTTAGGACAAGGTTCTATGTATGGAGTTGCAAATGAAGCTATGCTTAAGATTAAAGAAATGACTATATCTAATTCAGAAGCTTATCACAGCTTAGAGTATAGACATGGACCTATATCTTTAGTAGAAAAAGATGTATTTACACTTTTATTTGTTACAGAAAATGCTAAAGAATATGAATTAAAATTAGCTAAAGAAATTAAAGAATTAGGTGGAAAAGTAGCCATAATTTGCAGCAATGCTGATGAAAAGACTAATAGTGTAGGTGATTATGTTATAGAGTTAAAGGACTCTTTAGATGATTATTTAAGAACACCTCTTTCTATAATACCAGTACAGTTATTAGCTCTACATTTTGCATCTAGTAAAGGAATGGATGTAGATTCACCTAGAAACTTATCAAGAGCAATAGTA
>JAYFRK010000520.1:0-8360 GCA_034925975.1 Clostridium sp. | reverse complement strand
TTTACACGCCAGGCAAAATCCTCATGTGTATTAGTAATTTCAATCATTGGTGTTTTAATATTTACTCTTAAGCCCTCTGCTACAGCCTTAATTTGTATTGGCAAGTATCCTAAGTCGTGTAAAGCTTCAATATGCTTTGTATCTGCAGCCACATTTCCCATGGTTTTAGAGATAATTCTTTTATATTCAGAAACTACAGCTTCCTTATCCTTTTGGAAGAAGTTTTCGTTAAAGTACTGAATTAAGTGCTTCTTTATAAAAGGCTGTAGTCCAAACCTACCAACTTTATCCATGTCATTCTTTCGGGACATTCTCGGAGTCCAATAGCTTACTAATTTACTCATTCCCGGTGCATAGCACATATGATGAATTGTTTTATAAAAATCTGTTAGTAATAATGGATTTATCATAATCCTTTCCCCATATTAATTACTTTTCCCTGTAAACCCTCTATTACATCTAATGCCTTTTCATGGAGAGAATCATCAAAGCTAGCACAAAGGCTTGCATCCACTATGATATCAGCATCTCTGTATTGAGACTGAAACAATACCACATTGCTAATTACGCATATATTAGTAACAACTCCAATTAACTCAATTTCCTTAATGTCCTCTCCTACTTCATTGGCTATTTTAAGCATATCCTCTGGAGATATTCCAAAGCCCTTTTTTTCGCAATGCATTGTATTTTCTAATTTTGAAAAATCATTTATTTTCCCATACAGCTTATGGCCATTAGTACCTTTAATGCAATGTAGTACTGGTAAATTTTTACCTTCTCTGGTTTTTAAATATTCTTCATAATGGGTATCGTAAGTGAACAATACCTTATCACCATTTTCTAGATATTTATTAATCTTGTCATATATACCTTGTTCTAAGGTTACTGCTTTCTCAAACCCTAGTGCTCCATCTACGAAATCATTTTGATAATCAATAACTACTAATAATTTTTCCATAATAAATACCCCCTTAAATTTCAAATACCTTAATTTTTTTATGATTCTTACTTAAAATACTATTGGTTGTATATATCCCCGTTATTAAGTCACCTGTTAACAACTCACCTTGAAAAACTGTATTTTCACAATGGGTAACTACCAGGTATATTTCTGTTGCCCCAATTTCCTTTAGTTTAGAAGCTGTAAGCATAAAAGTGCCACCCTTTGAACATAAATCATCCACAATAATGGCCTTAAAGCTTTTACTTCTCATATCTCCATTAATCTCTAGCTTCTTAATAAATCCTGTTCTAAAGTCCCGTTCTTTGCTTCCAGTTAGAATCTTTTCATACTCTATTTCTTTACCATATCTCTTTGCTGCACCTGCATCTGGATAGACTAAATATACATCCTCTTTTCCATTATTCAATTCTTTTAAAAGCCTCTCAGCTAAAATTTTAGACATATTTACCACCTTAGCTCTATCTAATAATGCAGTTGACACCTCTGAATGTGCCTCATAAATGGTTACACTTTCAAAATTCAAATTATTAATTAGCTTACATAAATGCTTTAGTGTAAAAATAGTCATCCCCTCAGTTCTATCCATTCTGCTGTACGGCATATAGGGGATTATCAAATTACATTTTATTCTTAATTCATCTAAATGACTTTTCAAAAATATTAAATGTGTTATATCTTCATCACTATCAAAATGAACTCTAATCTCATTGTTATCACTTCTTAGTTTTAAATTTTCGCTATAAATCAGGGATTCACCGTTAGGAAACTTTTTAACCTCTACTCTCTCATTATTAAAATAAATCATTTTATAGCCTCCTCGCTTTTAAAAATTATGCTCCCAATTTTCATTAAATTTAAATACCTTAGCAGGCCTAAAGGGTTTGCCCTCTATTTTTTCATCAGTTTCTATAATCATTTCTCCCATCTTTCTTCTGAAGTTTAAAATTTCTCTTCCCATTATTGCCTCATACACATTCTGTAGTTCTTTTACGGTAAATACTCTTGGCAAAAGATTAAAGGCAATTGGCGTATACTCTATTTTATTTCTTAATCTATCTATTCCATAATCCAATATCTTATAGTGATCAAAAGCTAATTCTTCTGTAGAGTTATTTAATAATCTATAGTACGTTTCTTTTCTTCTAAAGATATCTCTTCCGATCTTCTCTGTTATTTCGTAATTAATTATTATTTTTTCATCAGTGGATTTAATAGATAGAAGATGTTTATTTTCTATATATTGCTCCTGCTTTTCAGAACTAATAAGAGTTTTATCTACCCAAAACCATCCACTTTTATTTTGTAAATCTAAACCATTTAACCTTATGCTGCTCTTTTCCACTAAAGCAATATTTCCTACACTAATAACCCTTGTTCTTTTATCCCTATCAACATCTCCAAAAGTATAGAGCTGCTCTATATAAATATTATCTATTCCTGTCTTTTCCTTAAGCTTCTTCTTAGCACTAACCTCTAGGCTTTCTTCTATACTAACAAACCCGCCTGGAAGTGCCCATTTATCTATATAGGGATAGTCATCTCTTTTGATCAAAATAACCTGCATTCCCTTTTTTGGTACCTTACGAAGGTTACCCTCTTCTATATCATCAGTTGTAAATATTATAATGTCATTTGTAACACTTGGTCTTTTATAATCATTCTCATCATAACTTTTTAGGAAGTCTTCTTCTTTATCTATAAAATGTTTATCCAAATTGTTTTTCACCTCAACTTAATTTCAATTAGATAATATCAAGTTGATATTATGTATTTATAGTACTACTTATTCCACTATATGTCAATAAGTGTTTTTAAAATTTATTTGAGCAAACAAAAACCCTCGGCATTACTCCCGAGGATTTTATTCTTGTGTATATCTTCTACATAATTATGGTATAATTCTAAAGTATAAATTAAGAATTCCGTAGTGGATGGCTACGGGGGTTTTGAGCGTTTTATCCCCCTTGGACTATTGGTGAATATATCATCATAGTTAGGGGGTGGTATTGGATATGCTAGAATTAACTATAAAAAGCTTTGTTACTATTTATATTATTAAATTAGTTTTAAAACATAATCTTTTTATTTCTAAGTTAATTATCAAGATTAAATTTCTTGGTATTCATATAGAACTTAATGGCAAAGAGAAAAAGCACCCATCCGACAAAGAATAGTGCTTCACTCTAGAATAAAATATTAATTTTAATTCATCCAATAGCCCTAAAACAAAATAAATGTTCTAAGAATCAGCTTAGTGTTACCAGCACTAAGCTTTTCTTACTTATATTATATCAATTTTTTATAAAAAATAAACCTATATAATTTTTTCATTTAAAAATTTTAATCTCAATAATACAAATTGGAATTTATTTAATTAATGATTCCATGAAAATCGCCTGCAAAACATCATATGGTATGTCCTGATTTAAATAAATCTGCAACATCCCTTTAGGCGTAATCTTGTATTGTTCCAATTGCGATTTATACTCAATAATCGCAACAGCCTCAATATTAATATGATCCTTAAAAGGAATAATCCTTACAAAGTTCTTTTCAACATAAAAGCTCGGTAATTTTGCCCATAACTTTTCTTCAATCTTACAAGGGATACTTTTAATGATAAGCTCTCGTACCTCAGAAAAAAGGGTTTGTATTTCTTTGCTATAATTTTCAATGTAGTCTTGAATGGCTTCATTCATATAACATCACCTCAACTTTAATATGCGCATATGATAAAAAAAGGCCCCATATGCTGGGAACTAAGTCATCACATGCGGCCATTTTGTGCTCTTTTTATTTTTTTACTGGTATCTGTATTTCGCTTAAATAGTCCTCTGTATTTCTTTCATTCCAAGGTCCTTTTATAGCAACTTGACGTGGATTTCCGCAGATATTATATCCTTTTCCCTCACCTTTTATCCTTATTATACCATAAACATATCATTACTTACGGTATGTTGTTTTCATATATGCCATCTCTCCCACTAAACTTATCAACACCATTTTTATCCATAATTAATGAAATTATATACAAAACAACTACTGGCGTAGCCAACAATGCAGTGCATGCTATACCAATGCTTACAGAAATCTTTGTAGCTATAATTCCAATAATTGGTCCACCTAAAATTTGACCTAAAGCATTGATTTGTCCATTCATAGAAATGATAGTAGCCCTTGCATTACCATGAATATGATTATTTAACCATGCACTAAATACAGGCTCATTTATAGTTTTAAACATATTTGTTGATAAATAAGACACTAGCATTAAATTAAAGTTTCTTGTAAGGGCAAATATTAACATGCATAAAATATAAAATATGTTTATTGCTAATAATGTCTTTCCACTTTGATTCTTCTCTTCTTTCTCAAACTTCTTTGATATAAACTGCATTACTACAGCGCTTAATATCATTCCTGCTATACCAAATATACCAAACCAAGTTACTGGCTGAAGATTCCCAAGCTTAGGAAGTGTGGTATCTTGCAGGAAATGTGCACTAGAAAGTCTATCATAGCCTTCACTGGATAATCCATGAAACAAGGTTACAAAAAGTAAAATCATTATTATAGTTTTACTTTTTACAAATTTAAAACCTGATTTAAAAGTATACCCCATCTTTTTAAAAGTATTTAAATCTTCAGGGGCAGATGCTTTAAAGTTATTTTCTGGCATATATACTACTAAAAATAATGCAAAAGCTATATACAAGCACCCACTGGCTATAATAGGCAGCCTAAGAGACAAATTACCTATTATGATACTTAGTATTATCCCTGCAACTGTACCTATTTGTCCTACTTGTGCTCCTTTTATATATATTTGATCTAAGTCCTTAGCTTTCTCTTCCTCTGCAATCCATGCCTCAGCAGCCCCACTGATAAAGGTAAAACCTAATCCCCATATTATCTGGGCTGCAAGTACAAAGGCAAAACTAGCAATAGAGCCTTCCAAAATAAATCCTAGTCCTATTAGAACTATACCAATAACAACAGATATCTTACGGCTGTATACATCTGCAACTATGCCTGTAGGAATTTCAAATATAAAACATGCAGTCTCTAGAGTAGTTCCAACAAGTATAAGTTGAAGCGGGTTTAAATGAACCATTTCAATGTGGTAAACTATCATAACTGTAGCTGCCAATGAAAAGCACATTGCTGTAATAGCTGAAAATAATAAATAAATTTTATATGCCGAAAGTTTTTTTACCATTAATTATTCACCATCCTTATATTATGAAGGAATTTGCTTGTGCTTTGTGATGTAAATACTTTGAATATATAAATCACCGTAGTAACCTCCTCAAATTAAAAAAAGCCGCAAATGAACATTAGCTCACTTGCAGCCTCATAATTATATAACCCAAATATAAACATAAAATATAAAACTTTAATATATGTAACTTATTACTAAGTTGTATATATTAAAGTCTTATATCATATTTATAAATGCAGCAAAAATAGGCATAAAAATACCGTGTTTAGAACACGGCTTTCCTATTATGCAAATAAGGCGTAACATGCTCATTATAATATTGATTAATTTAGAAGTACACAAATAACCACGGTAAGAATTAACATTTTGAAAATTAATTTCACCATGAATAAACCTTGACTAATTCAAGATTTTTGATGTACTTTCTAAAAATAATCCCTATTCAGTTAGTTTAGTTAAAAACTACCTCTTTACGCATATTTACAACACCTTTACATTTATATTTTTTCATGTTTATATTTGAGTTTATCTATATTATACATAAACTTAGTTTTTTTTCAATAGATTTGCTTTTCATCAATTTTAACTTCTCTATGCAATGCCTCAAATATGCTTTCGTATTCTCTAATCTTTCCCTCTGGTATTCCCAACTCATAAGTTATTTCCTGTAACACTTATTTTTCACAGTCTGTCCTCCTCAATGTCATGGGAGTTTTAATTCTATATCATTTAAAATCATCACTGTTTTTCATTTTATTTCCCCAATTAGCTAGTCCTTTAAGAGCTGGAATAAGATCTTCCCCATTATCAGTCAGTGAATACTCAACTCGCGGTGGTATCTCCATAAATTGCTTTCGTTTTATAATACCGTATGACTCCAATTCCTTCAGTGATTGGGTTAGCATCATGTTAGTGATTCCGTCAATACCCCTTTTTAATTCATTATATCGCATAGTTCCATTTTTATTTAATAGCCAAATTATAGGTAGTCTCCACTTTCCACCAATAAGGTTTAAAGCAAATGTTAGCGGGCAGTTGTTAAGTCTGCTTTTATATAATGCTTTGTCACTCACAATATCACTCCAATACTCAGTTTTTACTTCCTTGAACAGAAAATACTGCATACTTGCTATAATAATTCTAACTGATATAATCATATCAAATCCTATTGATTAACCAAATATGTTTTCTAATTTTTAGGAAGGAAGATTAATATGAGTATACATTATGAAATTATTTCTGATGATAACATTATTTACATTAAGGATCTATGCAATGAATTAATGACTTATCAAAAATCTAAAGCAATTGTCCATCCAGAGTGGTTTGATAACATGTGTTTTGAAACTAGAATGATTCCATCAATCAAGAGTGCCAAGGCTAACTTTTTAATAATAGCTAAAGATGATAATGAAATTGTTGGATATGCCTATAGCAATATTTCTTCAAAGTATACATACTCCGGTGGATTTGCTACTCTTAAACCTGTTAATTTTTTTGACTTTGATTCTGTTAAAAGTGATGATGTAGGTTGTATTTCTCAGTTTTATATAAAAGATGATTATCGTAAAATTGGCATTGGTACAGTTTTATTTCAAAAGAGTATGGATTGGTTAAGTTCATTTAAGTTAATAAATGATTTATTTATTTTTGTATCAAACGGAAACGATAATGCATTAAAGTTCTATCAAGATAAAGGCTTCAAAATAAGCCATAAGATACTCCATGGATTTATTGCAGTATTACGAAAAACCGCATAATTTTCTTTCTTGAATTATGCGATTTTTAATTATCTTATCCTAGTTTTCTGTTTTAAATTCTTCCAATACACTATAATATTCACTCATATCAAATTCTTTAAAATTCATAGTGCTTTCTCCTTTTAAGGTCTTATTTATAAGCTCTATTAAACTATTCAATCTTTTGCGTTTTAAAATAATCAGCTTTTTTTGATTTTTTAATGCTTGCATTTTATCAAAGTACGGACTCAACATTATTTCTTTAACATCTTTTAAAGGTATATCAAGCTCTTTGAAAAATAAAATTTGTTGCAAGGTTTTAAGGGCTTCATCATCATAAAGTCTATATCCTGCCTCTGTAATTTCACTTGGCTTTAATAATCCTATTTCATCGTAATAATGCAGTTATCGCACACTTATTCCTGTCAAATCGGAAACTTGCCTTACTATTCTCATTGCTACACCTCAAAGTTTGATTTTAGAGCTGCCAATATTATTTAATAATCTGCCGACTAGAAACTTTTGTAATATCTCCAAGCTCTATTTTTGTATTACACTATGATGTGGTGTTAGGGTCAACACTTTACAAAATAATTATCGTAAAATAATTATAATAAAACTTAGTAGAAAGCACTTTGCATGCTGCTTGGCTAAGGAGAACCTCCTTCCTCTAGATTTGGTTCTCCTCCATTACTTAAATATATTATATGGTATAATTCTAAAGTACAGCTCAATAGCTAAATGTGGGCTACTGGTATCACTCACCTTTCTTGTGAAATAAGGTGATACATGTGAGTAACGATACTTTAATGTTACTATTTCAGGCAGGATTATTTTTACTAGGACTACTAACATTTATAGTGTTACTTATTGATAAAATGTCAAAAAAATAGTAGCCCCAGGTCGAATTGGTCAGCTACTATTTTTAATACTAAAAATTCTAGTGATACCAGTTGCCTAAGCAACTAGAGTCGTATAAAGTAGAGTACTCCAACACTCTACTTTTTTATTATCTACATTCCTTATTTATATTATCTTAAATTCTTATAAAAAACAAACATCTAACATTCTTTTATATAAAAATTTTTGATTAACATATAAATTAAAATCTCTTCAATCTATTTAATCTGGCCACAAATTGGAATTTGTACGTTTAGACTTATCTTAATCTGAATGAAATAAAAATCATAACTACTCAAAAAACTTTCCCTTATAAAAATTCTCATTTCCAAGCTTTTTAGCCGTCAGCCTAAACATAACACAACCATCTGGGCATACAATATCTTTACTATATTTACTAGTTCCACCGATATTCTCTAAATCACCGCCACTCCTGACAGCCTCCATTATTGGAAACATAATCATCATGGATTTGGAACAAATACCTTGTCCATCAGTATTTACAGGACAGCCATAGGTACAGGTATACTTA
>JAYFRK010000356.1:0-2975 GCA_034925975.1 Clostridium sp. | reverse complement strand
AATTTCATTTAGTCCATGAATACCTTCTATTAAAATCACACCGTTATCTGGAAGTATTAATGGTTTTTCATGCCATTTTCTACTGCCTGTTAAAAAATCAAATTGAGGTACCACAACTTCCCTTCCTTCTAAAAGCTGGCTTAAATTATTATTGAATAGTTCTAAATCTAGAGCATAAATAGACTCAAAATCATATTCACCATTTTCATCTTTTGGAGTTTTTTCTCTATCTACAAAATAATCATCTAAAGAGATTGATACTGGCATCAATCCGTTAACTTTCAATTGTATAGCAAGTCTTCTTGTAAAAGTGGTTTTTCCTGAAGAAGATGGGCCTGCAATCAAAATTATTTTTACACTTTTTTTACTTTCTATCATATCTGCTATATATGCAGCTTTCTTTTCATGAAGAGCTTCTGCAATCCTTATCATGTCAACTATTTCACCACTTACAACCTTATCATTTAATGAACCTACATTAGATATATTTAGAATCTTCGCCCACTGTTCAGCTTCATAAAATATCTTAGCTAACTTTTTATGTTCTATAAATTCTGGTAACTTGTAAGGATTCTCTTCAGTAGGAGTCCTTAAGATAAAGCCTTGAGAATAATATATTAGATCAAATGTCTTCAAAATACCTGTAGAATATGCCATAGAACCATAAAAATAATCATATATACCATCTAATTCATAAAGCTTTACAGTATCAGAGTTTACATGGTTAAGAATTTTCACTTTATCCTCCATGTTATATTCTTTAAATATATTTATAGCTTCGTTTTTACTAACAGATATTTTCTTAATTATTATATCTTTATCAATTATTTGCTGCATTCTCTCTTTTATTTTTAATATATCATCATTATTAAGAGGTGTTTCCTTGTATATTTCTCCAAAGAGGCCTTTACTCAAAGAATGTTCTATAGAAACTACTGCTTTAGGATACATATCTTTCACCGCTTTTATTAAAACGAACTTAAGAGTTCTTATATAAGCATTTATTGAAACTTTTTCCGAAGGATTTATTGGTTCAAATTTTCCATCTTCCTTTACCTTATAATTAAGCTCACGTAACTCTCCATTAAATTTTCCTAAAACACAATTGCTATAATTTTTTAACCTATTATCTTTTATTATTTGATATAAAGTCGTTTCTCTATCTACAAGTAATTTTTCACCATTTTCTAAAGTCACATTTAATTTATCCATAGCAATCCTCCCAGTGAACAATACTCAATTCACGTCTTAGTTATAATTTTTAACATCTCATCTATTATTATAATTTATTAAGACAAAATTAGTCATATTATTATTATATCCTATGGTTATATAAAAGTGTCTTATTCCACTTATAATTTTCTGATTTTTGATAAAACTAAGTACTTGAAAGGGGAATATATTAATGTTTATAGTGATGATCCGGACAGTTATCCTATATATCGTAGTAGTTTTAACAATGCGTTTAATGGGTAAAAGACAAATAGGCGAGCTTGAGCCTTTTGAATTAGTAATTGCCATAATGATATCGGAATTAGCATCTCTTCCTATGCAGGATCTTAGAATTCCTCTAATACATGGCATAATTCCTATAATTACCTTACTTATACTTCAATCTATAATAACTATATTAGAGCTGAAAAGCGAAAAAGCTGGTGCCATTATAACAGGAATTCCAAGCATAATAATTAGAAAAGGTAAAATTGACATAAAAGAATTGCGTAATCAAAGACTAAGTTTTAACGATTTGATAGAAGAATTAAGATTAAATGGATACTATAATATCTCAGATATAGAGTATGCAATACTAGAAACTAGCGGGCAATTATCAATAATCCCTAAAAGTGCAGCTACTCCTGTAACTAGAGAAGACCTACAGATAGTATCTGACGAAGAAAAACTTCCCATAACATTAATTTTAGATGGCAAAATAAATAAGCAAAACTTAAAGCTGGCTAATAAAGATTTAAATTGGCTTAATCTTCAATTACGTGCCAATAATATAAAATCTACGGATAAGGTTTTTATAGCCATATTAGATTCAAAGGGAAATTTTTATTGTCAAAGTAAAGATGAAAAATAATTGCATAGGAAGATGGAGGCTGTAATAAAATGAAAAATTTAATAGCTTCATTTGTAATATTCTTTGTCTTAATTATTTCTATGATTTTTTCTATAAATTATCTTAATAAAAGGATTGATCATTATACCAAAAAAGTTAACTACATGGAAGATGTTATCTCTAAAGAGTCTTGGGATGAAGCATATAAGGCTTCTATGGAATTTATAAAAGAATGGGATAAAGATTCAGAAACAGTTTCTGTATTTATAAACCACACACATGTTGATTCTATAAATAGTGAGCTTCTAAAATTAACACAATACATTAAATATAAGGATAAATCAGAATCCCTTGCATTAGTTCATGAAATAAAATTTCTTATAGAGGAAATTTTAGATGTAGAAAAAGTAACTTTAGCAAATGTTTTTTAGTGATTTTTAAGTATACTTTTTAATAATAGGTATAATTTTTTATAGCAGTCATATTATACAGAGGTAGTATAGTAAATATGTTTATATTAAGGTATAATATAAAATGAAAAAACAATATTTCCTGTGGGCAAATATAGTCCTACATAATATATTATTTTGGAAGGTGGAATTAATATGGCGTTAGTAACTACTAAGGAAATGTTTAAAAAAGCATACGAAGGACAATATGCTATTGGTGCTTTTAATATTAATAACATGGAAATTTTACAAGGTGTAATGGAAGCTGCTAAAGCTCAAAAATCTCCTGTTATACTTCAAGTTTCTAAAGGAGCATTAAATTATGCTGGTCCTAAATACTTAAGAGCTATGGTAGAAGCTGCTGTTGAAGATACTGGAATAGATGTTGCCTTACACTTAGACCACGGTCCAGATTTAGAAACAGTTAAATTATGCATAGAAAACGGATTTACTTCTGTTATGTT
>JAYFRK010000338.1:0-2633 GCA_034925975.1 Clostridium sp. | reverse complement strand
ATAGTAAGACATTGCTTTCCATGGGCACAAGCTCTCTTAAATAAATGATCTAGATTAAAAGCAACCCTTGGCAAATAGCCTAAATCCTCTAGTAATGTAAATAACGGAAAGAAGATAGCCATAGGCGGAAGCATAACTGATATAACCCAAGCCAAGGTTCTATATAGCCCAAGTACAAGTACTCCATGAAGCCATGTAGGAGCACTAATATAAAAAAAACATTCAGTAAGCTTTTCCTCAAAATCAAACAGTACATTAGCAATAAGTTCTGAAGGATAATTTGCACCTATAAGGGTTATCCAAAATACTAATGCCAATATAGACAACATAATTGGAATACCAAATACTTTAGAGGTTATATATTTATCTATTTTCCTATCTCTGTTTATCTTATTTTTATCTATAGTTATATATTTATCTCTTATTTTTTCTGCATTTTTATAAATTTCCTCTGTTATATATTCTCTAACTTTTTCTCTATTATAGTCTTTACATACTTCCTTTACCTTCTCCAGTATTATATTAATATTTTCTTCTTCTAAATCTTTAAATATTGAATTTAACATAGCTTGGTTCCCATCAATGAGCCTTAAAGAAAGCCATCTAGAATTTATTCCTGGTATAATATCTTCTACTGTAGGCTGTATATTTTTTACCATGCTTTCTATATCATCACCATAGATGGTTACTTTAGGTTTTAAATTTATGCCTTTAAAAGCTACCTTGTACACTGCATCTTTTAGTTCAGAAATTCCTATGCCATTTCTTGCTGATGTTAGCACTACTGGTATTCCTAATTCTTTTTCTATACCTGTCCTATCGATTATTATATTTTTTTTCTTTGCTTCATCTATTAAATTTATACATAGAATTACATTATCAGTTAGTTCCATTACCTGATATACTAAATTCATATTTCTTTCAAGACAAGTAGCATCTGTAACTATTATTGATGCATCTGGTTGTCCAAAGCAAATAAAATCCCTTGCTACTTCCTCTTCAACAGATGTTGCAAATAGAGAATATGTTCCTGGTAAATCCACTAAGATATATTCTCTATTTTTATAGTTAAATTCTCCTCTAGCATTTGCAACAGTTTTTCCCGGCCAATTACCAGTGTGCTGATGAAGCCCTGTTAAGGAGTTAAACACTGTACTTTTACCTGTGTTAGGATTTCCAGCCAAGGCAATAACATATTGCCCTTCATTTTTTTCAATTTTATATATATCCACCAAAGAACTTTTTTGTGTTGATTTATAGGTAAGTCCCATTTTCCTCCTCCTAAACTACATGCTGAAAACCTTATGCTGTTCTAACATTTATCAAAGATGCTTCTTCTCTTCTTAGAGCAATCATAGCTCCTCTTATATTATAGATTGTAGGATCCCCTGATGGCCCCTTTTGAACAACTTCTATTAATGCACCTTTTGTAAGTCCTAAAGCTAACATTCTTTCTTTTGAAAGTCCACTGGAGAATAGTTCTTCTACTTTAACCCAATTTCCTACAGCTGTATCGCTTAATTTTTTTATGTTATCTAAATACTTCATAAAAATCTCTCCCTAATTTTTTTATTTTCACAGTGCTAATATTTTTAGCCCAGTCTAACTTTTCCTATAATATAAACTATGAAAAATCTATTTAATTGTTACACCACATTAATAATTCTACATTTAGAAACATATACTTTAACAAATTCTTTAATTTAAAGTAGGTGATATTATGGCTGAGGAAGATTTCTTTACTTTTCGAGAATATATGAAAAATGAAGAAAATTCTTTGACACCATCCATGGAAGATTACTTAGAAATGATTTATAGGTTATCCACTGAATCAGGTTTCACTAGAATAAATGATTTAGCTTCCTCCCTAAACGTGCAGCCTCCCTCTGCAACAAAAATGGTTCAAAAGTTATCAAAACTTCAACTTATAAATTATGAAAAGTATGGTGTTATTATTTTAAAGGAAAAAGGGATCCAGATAGGTATGGCTCTTTTAACTCGCCACAACATAATAGAAAACTTTTTAAAATTGATTGGTGTCTCTAGAGGTATACTTGAGGAAACTGAAAAGATAGAACATACTATTGACCGGGAAACTTTAAGTTGCATAAATGATTTATTAAACTTTTTTAAGGATAATCCTAATGTAATTAATGATTTTAGAAATTATCAAAAAATAAAAACATAAAAAATAAAGTAGTATAATTAGTTATACTACTTTATTTTTTATATTCAATATTAATTATTTACTCTGCTAACTTAGCGCCTAGCTTCTTTGCTTCATTGAGTTGTTCTTCTGATGGAGCTTCTTTAACAGCTAGTTTTCCAATTATGTTAAATCCATAATCATCCATAACCTTAGCCCAATCTTCCAAGAATTTTCCTTCATCCCAACCATATGATCCAAATAAAACTAAATTTTTGTTATGAGCTGGCAATAATTTTAACTCTTTTACAAAAGGAGCCATGTATTCTTGTTCTATTCTATTATTATCTAAAGATGGACTTCCCAATGCTACTGCATCAGCATCAATTATATCTTGAACTTTTGCATCTTGAACTAATTTTATATCTACCTCAGCTCCAGCCTCTTTAGCTCCTTGTGCTATTTTCTGAGCTAAATTTTCAACATT
>JAYFRK010000500.1:0-8456 GCA_034925975.1 Clostridium sp. | reverse complement strand
TACCATCTAAATCAAAAATAACTGTCTTTATTTTCAATAGTCGTCCCCCCATCTTTCTCATTTGTTTTATTAAAGATATTTTACCACAAACAAGCAAAAAACCTATTTACTATTTTTGCATAAGTCCTCAATTCCAATTTGAAACTTACTTAAATCTTTAATAAACTCGTCAAAAGTTAACACTCTTGAAGGTTCTAATATAAACTTAGCACTATCAAGTAATCTTTTATCTTCAGTGACTAAAATATATTTTTCATTCTTCTCACAAGCATATATAAGACTAAAATCATTCTTAGATATTTTATTATCATTTATAATGAAAATATTTCTCTTATATTCATATTTTATATTTTCGTCAGTATTATAATCCTCTGAAATATTAGTAATATTCACATCTACTATATGGTCTAAAAGCTCCAAAAATTTATCTGTAAGCACTGGTATACCATTATATTGGGCAAATTCTTTTATTGATAATTCCTCTGCTATATGTCTTGAAATTTTAAAATCTACCCCATCTTTTTTTTCTATATCCTTAAATAATTGAGGACATAGCTTCCATATCTTTATTATTATATTAGCATCTAGTAAGTACTCTTTATTCACCATAGTTTATCTCCTTTTAATATCTAATGTACATCTCTGTATACTCATTACTCTCAACATCCATGGTTATAAATTATCACAAATCATTTTTAAATCCTCAATATAATGCAGAAGGGTTATAGAGTATTCCTTTAGTTTTTCGGGATTTTTTTCATATCCTTGTAGTAATTTATATTGCCTCTGATAATAAATCATTAATTTTTGAAAATCAGATGAAAATAAACTTATTTCTTCAATCTTCTTGTTAACAACTATAGATTCAATGTGTTGCATGATTTCAAGAAACTGTTCAGCAGAATATCCTACTGTTTTCTTAAAATCACGTAGTACCCATTGACGTTCAAAAATATTTCTTTTTATCCAACCAGAATATTGTTCTTTATAAACTTTTACCGTATTTAGGATAGTTGGTATAATCTTTTCATAATCCTTATTATTAGAGTTTTCTTTACTATCTGACGTTGATAATAGCCCAGAGTCTGACAGAACCTGTATAGCACCAATCTCTTGACCGTTATACCTATCGGCCATTAAAATTGATATAGCAAATCCAGTACCAGCCTCTTCAACTCCAAGTATATGGCTTTCATTCATTCTATAAAATTCTTCAGTTGTTATTCCCATACGAGATGAAACTATTTCTATCCCTTTCATTGCTGTTTCTGTTTTAACAAGTCCTGGGCTAATAGTGTATACTCTTATGTTTGTACTTTCCAACTCTCCATATAGAGTGTTGCACAATTCAACTTGTGTTGTTTTGAATACTTCATATGCCCCCATAAAAGGAACTGCACCGGATGATGATACAAAAACAATTGTCCCCGAATTATTATGTTTTATGATTGGTAAAAATAACTGTGTCAATAGTAAAGGTGCTCTGAAATTAACAGCATAACTCTTGTCCCATACATCAATAGAAACTTCTTCTACTGAACCCATAGCAGTCATTGTTGCGTTATTAAATAGAACATCTATACTACCGTATTTTTCTTTCACATAAGAAACCATAGTATATATCTGGCTTTTGTCAGATAAGTCAATTTCATAAAACTCTACAGAATTATTTCCGAATATATTAGTTAGAACCTTTTCTGAATATAACAGTTTTTGCTTATCTATTTCAGATATAATAACTTTTGCCCCCATATAAACTAATGCTTTTGCAGTCTCTAAACCTATTCCTCCTCCTGCACCAGTTAAAAGAACCACTTTATCCTTTAATATATCTTTTAAAGATGGAACTTTTTCTATGAACATTATTTCCCTCCCTTTTAAATTACATACTTTTAAAAAATAATTATTGCCTTGCAATATGCTATAAACATACTACAATTGTTCAATAATTTTCACTTTTCCACAGCAGTAGCAGTGTCTTGCTACTACATAGTGAACTGCCATTTGAAGAATTTGATGGCCTAATATTTGTTATATTATGCTTATTCTCATTAAAATATTAAAAATCATACTTCTTTTTTAAGTGCTTTATCATATTAAGCTATTTGAATATATTCTAAAAATATCCTAACATATGATAGAAACTTACATCTTTTTGTAATATGTATTCTTATATAATAAATAGCCCATCAGTTATAAACATCACTGATGGACTATCAAAATTTTTTTTTTTATAAATCTCTTCTAGGAATTTTAAATTGAATTTCCTTCTCTATTTGGTCTAAAGTATTTTTATCCTTTGGTGCTACAAATAAATATGCATATCCGCTTTCCCCTGCTCTGCCAGTCCTTCCTATACGATGAATATATGCTTCGGCATTTTCAGGAATATCGTAGTTATATACATGAGTAACTCCAGTTATATCTAGTCCCCTAGCCGCCACATCTGTAGCTATGAGATATTGAATATCACAATTTTTAAAGGCCTTCATTATTCTTTCTCGTTTTGATTGAAGTATATCTGAATGCAGCTTTTCGCAATTATATCCCTTTTGATGGAGAGCCATTTCAAGATCATCAACCCTTCTTTTGGTCCTACAAAAGATAATAGCCATAAATGGATTATCACTATCTAATACCTTACGTAAATCATCCTGTTTTGTTCTATCCGTTGTTTCTACTACAAATTGTTTTATATTTTTAAGAGTTACTTCTTCCTTTTCAATAATCACTAATTTTGGGTCCTGCATATATCTATATGCCAATTTTTTTACTTGAGAGCTCATAGTCGCCGAAAAACAAAGTGTCTGTCTATCCTTAGATGTTTGTTTTATGATAGCCTCAACTTCATTTTTAAATCCCATAAGAAGCATTTGATCAGCCTCATCAAGTACTAATGTTTTTAACTTATTAAGATTAATTGTATCTCTCTTTAAATGGTCTAGAAGTCTTCCAGGAGTTGCAATGACCAAATGAATATTTCCTTTTAATTTTTTTAACTGTCCCCCTATATCTTTGCCACCGTATGCAGCTAGGATATTTAAGTTTTTAGCCTCCTTAAGCTTCTTAGCTTCTTCTGTTATCTGTATAGCAAGTTCTCTTGTAGGGGTTACTATTAAACCTTGAATTGAGCTTATATCCGGAGACATATTCTCAAACATAGGTAGCAGGAATGCCAGTGTTTTTCCAGTACCAGTTTGTGCTTCAGCTATAACATCATTTCCACTTTTTATTAATGGTATACTTTGCTCTTGAATTGGAGTTGGTTCACTAATTCTTTCAGTTTTCAAAACACTTAAAATGTCATCACTAAGCCCAAAGTCCTCAAATCTCATCATTATTATTTACCTTTCTATTTAAAACATATTTTTATTTTTATACAAATCATTTAAGTATATCAAACATATCTATCAATGAAAAGGAACTTTAAAAATATCTCTCTAAAAAATAGCAAAATTAACTTTCAATAGCTATGTCTCTTTATATTTATTTTGTTACAATCTATAAAAAAAATTCCCCTACAATGTCACAACAGCCCAGTAGCTACGAAGGTAACTACTGGACTGTCTATTAAATAATTATTCCTTTTAATATACTAGCAACACCACACAAAATAATTATTGTTCCAATTATTTTATCTACCAAGGAAAACTTCTCTATTTTGCAGAAGGTATTAGAGTTTTTTATTGAGTTAGTAATACAAAACCATAATATAGAAGATCCTAGAAAAATTGAAACAATGAACATTAGGTTTTTCGTTATTTCTTCTACCTTTACATTTATACCAACTTTAGCAAACACTCCTAAGAATACTAAACAAGTTAATGGGTTTGATAAACCCATTAGAAAATGTGAAATAAATGAAGGCATCATTTCGTCTTCTAATTTTTCTTTTGGCTCTTCTTTTACTGGTGCTATTTCATTTTTGTTTTTATTATTTTTTATAGAGTTAATAAGAATATTACTGCCAATAATTAAAAATAATATTCCAACTGCACCATTGATACGATTTCTATGTCTCTCTAAAAATTCATGGATAAAACCTACTCCCAAAACTGCAATTGTAGAATAAATCATATCTGATGCCGCTGCTCCAACCCCTGAAAGAAAACCTGTTTTCCAGCCTTTACTTATAGTTTTTTGTATAGCCAAGAGCCCTAGGGGCCCTACTGGTATTGCCACAAACATACCAATTGCAATTCCTTTTAACATAAATGCAGCACTTATAACATTACACCTCCTTTAGTTTTATAAATTAGGTTTTAGCATAATTGCTACACTTCCTACTTTAAGACTTATGATATATTAAAAATCTTTATTACTGAAAATTCACTGAACTTTCCAATGCATATATTATACCACATATTTCTACATTATTCTTACAAAATTACCTAATTTAATTTTTACTCATAAAGAGGATTCTAAGCTTCAATTTAGTAAAATATTTTAGGCTGATTTTCATATGAATTCGTGGCATAATAGATAATAGTACTTATAATTAGGGGATAATGAAATGAATTATATAATATTTGATTTAGAATTTAACCAAAGCTACAATTCATCAAAGGAAAATAAATGCATAGTAAATAAGGATTGCCCTTTTGAAATAATTCAAATTGGAGCAGTTAAACTGGATGAAAGACTTCAATCAATTGGAAATCTAGATAGATTGGTGAAGCCTGTAATATATACCGTGCTTAATCCTTTCGTAGAAAAACTTACTGGTATAACAATTAATGATCTTAACTCAGCTAATTCCTTTAAAGAAATATATGCAGAGTTTATTGATTTCATAGGAAATGACGAGACCGTGCTATGTGTATGGGGTAAAGCAGATATAAAAGAGCTGTTTAGGAATATACAATATCACCAACTGGATATTTCTTCTATGCCTAAAAAATATATTGATCTCCAACGTTATGCATCTAGATATCTTAATTGTCCAAAAGGAACTAGTATAGGACTGAGTAATGCAGTGAAATTATTGAAAATCTCTTTTAAAAACGAGTTTCATAATGCTTTTGCTGATGCCTACTATACGGCAGAAATCTTCAAAAAAGTCTATAATGAAAAATTTGAACCTAAAATATATAATCACAGCAGGCATAACAGATTAAATACATATAGCAAAGAAAAGAAAAATATTGATACTCATGGTTTAATAAAACAATTTGAAAAAATGTTTAATCGAAAAATGACAGAAGAAGAGATAAAGATAATTAAACTAGCTTATATTATGGGTAAGACAAACCAATTTCAAATTAAAAATTATGATAACCTAAATAAATAATTAATTTACAGATATAAAAAATCCAGAAGGTAATTTTCGTACCTTCTGGATTTTCACTTGAAACTTTTTAATGATCAGCTACTTCTTCATTTTATAGACATATTGATTGCCCATTTCTTCTCCTGCTATATAGTAAATATAGTCTCCTGATATTCCCACTATATCTGTAGCCTTTTCGTCACTTACTTTTTCTACTCCAGTTCCATTAGCTTTTACCTTATAAATATTATTGCTGTACACGCTTACATAATAAATTTCCCCATCATATACAGCATATCTATTCATAACTTCATCAGAAATAGATTCTTGTCCTGTTCCATCATGGTTCATTTTATATAAAGAAGACCCTACTCTATGTCTCACACAATAATATATGCCATCTTTATTTACTCCTAATGAATGCGTGGCAATTTCACCTAAATTTAATCTTGAAGTTCCGTCAGTTTTCATTCTATACAAAGTCCAGTCTTGGCTGTTTATATAGTAGACCCATTCTCCAAACGCAGCTATTTCTTCTCCTCTGTCATAGTTTAACCTAACTAGATCTGTACCATCTTTTTTCATTTTATAGATGCCATCCATATTGTCACAATAATATATCCAATCTCCTAAAATACAAAAACTCTTTACAATAGCTCCATTAAGAGTAGTATCACAAGTTCCATCTGTTTTAACTCTATGCAAATTAACTCCGTAACGAGCTATATAATATACCCATCCATCAGAAACCTGAATTTTTGATTTTGGTGATTTTGCAATTATCGTCTTTTCCCCCAAGTCCTTGCTAACCTTATATAAAATAGAATCATTTAAATCATATCTATTTTCACCAACACTTTGCCAATGATCTTCAACATAATATACACACCTATTGTCTTCTATTAAGTCTTGTATTGACGACTTATCCCCCATTGCAGTATTATTATCTACATTATCATTATGCTGGTTGTTGCTGTCCTCATTATTATCTTGTCCATCAGATTTGATTTCTTTAAAGCTTTCACAAGGAAAAAATTCGCTCTCTACTGCAAAGTCTTTGTACTCCCATTTTCCTGTAATTGAGTTGAATTTATAAGTAGTTTTAACACTGCATAAGAAATCACTATAGGATACTCCAACTAAGTAAATAGTTCTCTGTAACTCTAGAACACCATCTTTATCTGAATCATTTCCTTCATAATATACTGTAAGACTAGGGCTTATTCCTGTGTCTTTCAGATAATTATAATGGTCTTTATCATCTGAGCTAAGATCTAATAAATAGTATCCATTATTATCATCAGAAACTTTAATATTATTATTTAAAAGCTGGTATTTAAAATCATTTCCTAAACTTGGAATCATTTTTTCATCAAATATTTTATTTAACTTATTATCACTTAAAGAATATATATAGGTAGAATGTATACCTCTTTGCATATTAGTAAGCAAATCTATTTTTATATCATCTACACTATCTTTATTGAAATCCCCCAGTGATATTTCATTACCTCTATCTTCACAAGTTGCATTTATTAATGAATCATAGCTTAGTATTTGTCCATTTATAGAATCTTGAACAAATATCTTCAAGTTAACATAACTATAATTTTCGTAACTTCCTGTAAGAACTATGTTTTCTTTTTTACCGTCATTGTTTACATCTGAAGAAACATATTTAATAACTTTTGAAGATGGATTATTTACTCCCTTTACATAGAAAACTTTGCCTTCCTCTAAAGAAAAAGGAAATTCTGGTTTTAGTATATTATCATCTGTTCCGTTTGTACTACTTTCTAAAGAAATTTTACTTAATTCATTATATGAATTGTAGTACCATAACTGGCCACCTACTATATTAATATTTGTATAATCTCCACTTGCTCTATCATCTAATAAGCTTTTTCCTGTACCATCTACCTTTACTTTATATATACTTCCTTCACACGAATAATATATATATCCATTAAATACATTTATATTTGATACTTTTCCAAGAGAAGCTATTCTTTGCAGCCCTTCTCCATTTAAATCTGCTTTATACAACATTCCTGAAATATCTAAATAGTAAACATACCCCTTGTCTATATTTACGTTATCTACATATAATTTTTCAGCGGAATAATTATTTACAATACATTGTTTTTGAGTTCCATCTGATTTTATTCTATAGATTCCTGTTCTTTTTCCTGTAGTATAGTTAGTTCCCCAGAAATATATCCAGCCATCTTTAGCTAAAAATAAAATTTCATCGGAATTGTTTTCTATTTTATCAATGAATCTTGTAGGTTTTCCTCCTGTTACATCTCCCTTATATAGTCCAAACATATCTGAGTAGTATATATTTTCCCCATCTACCTGCATATGATTGGCAACTGATATATTGCTATATAGTACTTCTACTTTACCTATGCCGTCTTTTTTAATCCTGCAAATTCTATCAGAATCTTCTTCAACATCCGGGTCATCCTCTACAAAGTAAATATAATCATTAACTATATTAAGATTAGAAGCTCCACTTTTGCCCTTATACAATAATTGTTTTGAAGTTCCATCCTTCTTCATTCTATATATGTATCCATTATCATTAAGGTTGCTGTAGTATATCCACTGTGTATCTTGTACTACTAAAGATCTATTTTGTGGATTATTAATAGAATCTTCTTTTATATTATCATTTTCATCCTGCGCTATGTAAAAATCTACTGAAACTTCTTTTTTTAAATCCTTGTTTCTTTTGCTCTTTAACCCTTTTGTAATTTTCAAGGTATATTTTTCTCCAGGCTTGTACCCCTTTGAATCTGGACTTACCTTTATGGACTTTTTATCTTCTGATAGCTCCAGTTGAACGTTTTGAGGTATTCCCTTACTATCAAGTACTTTAATGCAACTTTGAGAAATCTTATCTAGTTCAATATCATCATTAAACTTAATAGTCCACACTTTATAACTGTCTACGCCTTGTCCTGAACTCATAGATTCAGCATAAGCATTGAGTTTAAGTGAAGTTATTGCAAAAAATAAAATTATAAAAGCAAGGCATGATTTAACTACTTTTTTCATCATATGTCTCATCTCCTTTTATTTGCTTACATTAATATATTACATAGAAATTATACATAAAACAACATTTTTTGCCACATACTATAAAATTTTAGTATACTTTCTAAAAAGCTCTTTACTTTAC
>JAYFRK010000058.1:0-2566 GCA_034925975.1 Clostridium sp. | reverse complement strand
ATGAAAATATAATAGTTTATAGTTTAATTCTTATATGTGTTTTCTATATAGCAAGCAAGTATTTTAATCATGATAAAATTGTGACATTTTTTAACAATCTAGTTGCATTAGATTTTCTTTTATACTTTTTATATTACAAGGATTTAGATAATATATATGTTGCAATAGTTTTCTTTATAGTAGGACTTATTATGTATTATGGAAAACATCGCTTGAATATAGAGGTATTTAAACTTCAAGGAATTATTGTATCTGGGATAAGTGGGGTTATGCTTACTTATAAGCAGGGCTGGGAAGAGTTACCTTTTGTAAAAAATGGTAGTTATATAGCTATATGTTTTGGAATTCTATTTTTAATATATCTATTATATCTAGTTAGAAGAGGTTCTTTGACAGCGTTAGTATTTACTTGTGTTTTAATTTTGAGATATTATTTTGATACTTTATATGGCTTTATGCCAAAATCATTATTCTTTATTGTTGGAGGATTTATACTTTTAGGTTTTGGATATTATTTTGAAAGACTTAGAAAAAATTCAGGAGGTGCCTTAGATGAAAAAAATATTTAGAAAAAGAGGAAATAGATATCTAGTGGCATTCTTAGTGATGTTTTTTATGCTGATTTCTATGACTATACAGCCTATGATGACTAATACATTTGGAAAAGAGATTACAATTAAAACAAAACCCTTTGATCCAAGAGGTGTATTTAGAGGAGATTATGTTCAATTATACTACGATATTAACGATATAACTCTAGATAGATTAGAGGATAGAATACTGAATATGAAGGATAAGAAAGAAGATTATGATCCTTTTAAGGTATTAAGAGGAAAAAAACTATATGTAACACTAAAAGAGGATAAAGGATTCTACATTGTAGACAAAGTAACTTTAAAAAAGCCTAAGGATGGAATATTTATTATGGCTAAATACTCGCATCCAGTTTTCGCTGAAAACACTAATGGAAAGATAACTGGAATTGCTGTAGATTACCGATTAGATAAGTACTTCTTACCAGAAAATACAGGAAAAGAGCTGGAGCAAAAGGCTTTACAAGGGGAAATCTATGCTAAGATAAAGGTATATAGAGGCTACTCTTTATTAAGAGAAATTTATCCTAAATAAGTTTTAAATTAAAATTATACAATATGTAAAATCACCTTTCAAATGCCTACTCATATGAATTTTGAAAGGTGATTTTTGCGTAAAAATTACAAAACAAAAATCAAGAAGAAAAAAAGAAGATAATAAATTATAATAGATATGTACCTAATCAAAATAATATAGGGTGAAAAATATGAGAAAGCTTTCAGAACAAACGAAGTATAAGGTAGTTACAGAATGCAATGCAAATTATGATGGAGTATTTTTTTATGGAGTAAAGACCACAGGAATATTCTGTAGACCTTCCTGTAAATCTAAGGCACCACTAGAAAAAAATATAGTATTCTTTAATGATATTTTTGAAGCATATAATAGTGGTTTTAGACCATGTAAAAGATGCAGGCCAGATCTTTTAGAAGGACAGGATAAGCAAATATTAAAAATAATAGATAATGCTAAGAAAACTTTTGATTTGAATTATAAAAATAGTATATCTATAAAAGAACTATCAAAATGCCTAGGTATAAATGAGTTTTATTTTATGAAAGTGTTCAAAAAACAATATGGACATACTCCTAGAGAATACGTAACTAAAATTAGGTTAGAAAAATCTAAAGAACTATTAATTAACTCAGGAAAAAGTATAACTGAAATTGCATATTGTGTAGGCTTTAATAGCTTAAGCAGCTTTTATGATAATTTTAAGAAACATATGGATATAACGCCAAAACAATATAGAAAGATGAAAGGTGGAACAAATTATGAAGAAGTTAATAATAAATGATAATGGGGTAAACAGAGAATTAAAGATAGTGAAGGGAGAGCCTAAACATTACAAAGATGTATCCTATTTAGGAAAGGTAACTTTTAGTGAAACATTTGGATATTTATTTAAGCAAGAAACCTTAGAGAATTATTTAGAAACTACTTTTAGCTGCGAAAAGATAGAAGAGAGTCTTAAAAAGGGAGAGAACCATTTCTTTGTTACTTATTTAGACGATGAACCTGTAGGATATGTTAAGATTAAAGAAAATTCTAAATATGAAGGTATTGATGAGTCAAAAAATCAGATACAACTTCAGAAGATATATTTAATATCTAAGTATCATAGATTAGGCATAGGTACAGCCATAATGGAAGTGTGCAAAGAATTATTTAAAAAATTTGCCCCTGTTACAGTTTGGCTTGATGTACACGAAGATAATATTAAAGCTATGAAGTATTATGAAAAATGTGGATTTAGTAAAATAGGAAAATACTATTATAGTTTTCAAGATGCTAGTTTTATATATGATGCTATGGCTCTAGAAATAGAATAGAATAGAATAGAATACTAAAATATTTTAAGATCAAAAACAATGATATGAATATAGGTTTTCAGGAAAATTTACAGAAAATCCAATAGCATACAAATGAATATTAATATATAATAAGATATGTTCATTATCTGAACATATCT
>JAYFRK010000342.1:0-2623 GCA_034925975.1 Clostridium sp. | reverse complement strand
TAGCCTAGAGTTTTAACTAAAATTTTTGCTACTTCTTCCCTTGTAAGCTTCTCATTTAGATTTACTTCACCTTCTACATTATCTATAATTTCATAAAATACAGCCATTTGTAGATACCTGTAATTTTCATCACCTTTTTGTGCATTGGACTTAAACTTAATATCTTCTGATTCTCTTAAAATATATGGTCTGTATCCCTTTGCATTAACTAAAATCTTTATTATATCCATTCTTGTTACTTCTTTATTTAATTCAAAATTTTTAGTGTCTAAAATAGCATTATTAGATAGTATTATTAATTCTTTTTCATATTTATTTCCCTTTATTTTTTCTCTAAATGCTTTTATATTATCATCTATCTCTTCTCCATTATAGTCTAAATATCTTCCTGTAAAAGCATCTATGCTTACAAATTCTCCATAATTATCAACTGGCAATAATTTATACACTAACTTTGTTTCTAACTTAGGTTTATTAGCATCTTTACTAACATTTATATTAGCATACACAAGTTCTGGAACAAATTTCTTCATGTACAATTCCTTTGCTTCATCTGAAGAAATATTACCACTTGGTTTAGGGAAAGTTATATTTTTTCCCCAATTATTATTCATCTGTACCGGTTCTCCTGTTAATGCATCTATGCTGATAGATATATTATTATCCTGGAATGTAATTCCATTTGCTACCCTTTGGAAACTAAAATAATATCTTCTAGCAGGCATTTCCTTTCCATTTATATATTCTTTATTCTCATACAATACCTGTTCTGTCTTTATATCCTTTATCTTATCTGGATAATATTTAGCCAATAAGTCTATAGCCTTTTTATAAGCTTTTTCTTGACTTATTTTAGGTTGGAAATTATTATCTTCTGGATAGTAGAATTTATAATTATTTAATATAGCTCCATTTAAAGCGTCTATTTCAATACTTCCACCACTCTCTTTATAATCAGTACCATCCTTAATTTTATAATTTACTGTCCAGGATTTTATAGTTTCTCCATAGTTCCTATACTCTTCAGAATACTCTCTGTAATTTAAGCCTAATATTTCAACTTTGTTACCGTATAATTCTTTTAATATTTTTCTTACCAATTTATCGGCTTCTGCTCTATTTAATTCCTTTTCAAAATTTTTTAGTGGAGCAGCCTTTTTATAAAATTCTTCCATTTCTTTTTGTGTTAAATTCTTTACTATAGGTTTTAAATCTAATAATGGGTTATAGCTTATAACTTTTCCATCACTTGCATCAACCATGTATCCTTCTTTATATTCTGGAGAATACAATAATCTTGTGCTTAGAATTTTATTATAATAGCCATATTTATCTGAAGGTATTCTATAATATAAGTTCATCTTTGTATTATCTTTTAGCATCTTTTTGGCCTTATCTATACTTATTACACCTTCTTTATTAGGAACTTTTATATTATCATCCCACATAAAACTATAACCAATTATTTCTGAAGTGGCTCCATTAACCTGTACATTTATTGAATTTCCGTCGAATGGTATGCCATTTATTTTTCTTCTGAAATTAAAATTATAGCTAACAAGATCATATTTAGCTGTTAATGGGTTATAATTGCTTAATTCAACTTCTTTATATTCTTTTGGAGCAATTTTTTTTACAAAGTCTATAGCTATTTTTTTTGCTTCTTCTTGAGTTATACGCGCTATTTGCTGTTGTTTTCCTTGTTCATATTTATTTACTCCAATATTAACTACTCTGCCTGTAGCATCGTCTATTGATACCCATGCATTTACATTTTGTTTTCCACTGTTATAATTCCACCTAATATCCCAAACATAGGCTTCCTTATTGCTTACACCCTCGTCTCGTCTGAAAGTCACATCGCAACTGTATTTTTTTTCATCAATTTCAAGATTGAAATTATCTTTTAAAATTTGTCTTGATATGGTTTTTGCCTGTTCCTTTAAAATTTTTGATGAATATTGCTTGTCTACATTTTTAATAACTTGAACTTCTTTTTTAACTTCTACATTTGGTGTTGCAATAGCATAGGGTGCATAACTTCCCATAAGTGATCCTGTAATTATCAGTGATAGGATTTTATTATTTATCATAACCCGTCCCCCTTTTTATTTAACTAAAATGTGATCTTAGATAATAATCAGTTCTCTAATTATTACACATATTTAATTATATATGCATTGTATTACTTATAATAGTATTAAAAGTTAAATTTTGGTAACATTTTTTAATAAAATAAACCATCCTAAAAACATAATTATTTTTATGATGGTTTATTGCTAAAATTGTCTAATTTATTATATATCCTGTATGTTCTATGCATTGTTGTATTTGCTGTGGATTAGTAGCTTCATTATAATGCACTTCAATAGTTCCTCTTGCTAAATCTACTGCTATCTTTTGAACTCCCTCTATTTTGTTTAAAGCATTTGTTACCTTAGTTTTACTTTCAGAATTTGCAAGTCCTGAAACATTATAATGAACATTATTCATATCTTATTATCCCTTCCTATATATTCTCCATTTTGTATTACTGGCAACTGTGATATATTACTTAATTCTTCCTTTGGTACACTTGTAAAGAATTCATCTCTTTGATTATAAACTCCTTCACTTATTCCTT
>JAYFRK010000302.1:0-6756 GCA_034925975.1 Clostridium sp. | reverse complement strand
TATTGAAAATCTTGGTTATAAAAGCATATCTAAAAGATATCAACTAGTACATAATTCTTAATGAACCGCCGTATACCGAACGGTACGTACGGTGGTGTGAGAGGACGCTAAATAAAATAATTATTTAGCTCCTACTCGATTGCGTGAGATAAAAGAGGAAAAATAATTGAATAAATGCCTGATATATCTTTATAATAAAGTTTGAACATTTATAAAAAATATTTATTCTTTATAAAAGAGTTTGATCAAAAATATTTCTGTATTACGGCACAAAAGCACTGTGAAATTCAAATCTGAATAATATAATGTTCATGCAAACTATTCGTTTTTTGAGCTTTCAAATTAAATAAAGATATTATGTTTTTATATTTACCCTATATATAACGTATCTATATGAGAAATGTTATACTCTAAATATTTATTCGAAGTTTCTTTAAAACTAAGACTTCTATAAAAGTCAACCAAATATGATTGTGCTTGAATCTTAATCTTTTTTTAATTAAATTTAGTTTTATAAATTTAATTGCTTTTATCATCATTTCTCTTGATATACCTTTGCCACGATAATTCTTATGTACTAATACTCAACCAATAGATATTCCATTGTACGAAACTCATTTTTGTAAGATTCTTAGATATGCAATGATTTTTCCATTTTCCTAAAGATACAAATGATATGAGTTCTCGTCTTTGCCATCACAATAACTGTTGTTCTACAATAAATATATCATTTTTTAATTCTAAAATCTTATAAAGTTCCTTAACTTTTAATTCTTCAAATTTTTTAATTTCCAATTCAATATTTTACCTACTTTTAAAAATGTAGAATATATCTATATTACTACTGTTGTTCCCTACAAAAAAACTCGTTCAAATAGAAATAAAGTTGTTCAAAAAATGGATAGAGAAAATCAGAATAAACACCTTATTTTCTCTTTTTGCGTTTAGAGATAACGTAGGTAGGGATAAGGGAGAAGATAGAGATAAGGGAAAGATAGGTGTAAGGAGAAATTTAGGACGAAGGGCTAAAATTCAAGGTTTCTCAAGAGATAGATTGAATAAAAGTTCCAGAGAAAAGAATGAGTAACTTACCCCTTAAACTTATTTTCAGCTTATACCTTATTCCTAAGATTTGAACAACTTTATTTTCATTTTCATACTTGAAAAGGAATAAAGAGGGAGAGGGTAAGAGGGATTTTTGAACGGCTTTATTTTCAGTTAGAAAATGGGAGTGAGGAAAATCAAGGGTTTGAAGGGCGGAAGGGGAGATGGGGTAGTGGAATAGAGATTAATATTTGTTTAAAAAGTAGGTTTTTAATTTGCCAAAGGGTGTAAGGATTAAAAAAGAATGTAGATATGTTTTGGTAAACTCTTATGTTAATGAATTTTTGAAATGGCGTAAGTGCCTGTAACTGTATGTGTTCAGTAAATTCATTTAGATAAAAAGAGTTGGTTGGATAAGATTTGGTTTTGTAGATAAAATTTCAATTTTGATATACTAAAATATAACAGTTTAACAAAAATATGATACAATAATAATACAATATTTATTCAAATCCTATACAAATTTTATACAAGGAGGGATTCAAATAAATACATATTATAAAAATATTAATGAAATAGGCATTGCCTTAAATTCTATTATTGATAGTTATTGGAGGAGTGAAATCAATGAAAAAAATATGATTGAAAAGATTAACTCAATTCTAAAGAACAATAAAGAAAAGATATTTACAAATGATGGTTTCAAAGCTGTAATTATTCATAAATGCGGAAAGAAAAGGTTAGAGCTTATAAATAAAGTTAGAAGGGAAGATACTTAATTGAATGAAATTGATATGTATATGACTTTAGCTGACGATGTGGAGGTAAATAAGATATTAAAGTTTTTTAACTGTAATGTTAGAACTAAAAACTTGGATTTAAAGAAAACGAAGATAAAAACAATAGTTAGAACAAATCACACTATAAAACAATCAAAAGGGGTCAAGAACCCGTTTACCGCTATTTTAATAAGACATAAAGTAGAGGAATGGGAGTGCTTAAACGAAAAAGAATTCTTTATAACACTTAATAAAGATACAGATAAAATACCTGACTATGTAAAATTTGCAAACCTTTTAATAAAATATCCTGATGAAAAAGAAAAATATATAGAACTAATTAATGAAAATATAAAAAATAATAAGTATATATTTGATTTTAATTTTAACTTCAATAATAAAGAGGAGGTTATAGAATATTCATCTAAGCTCTTAAATAATTTAGGAGAGAGTATATTTGACAATATAAAAAAATATTTTCTGAAAGCTTTAAAGTTAAACTTATTAAAATCAACTGTAGAAAACATAGATGGTATAAAAAACTGGAACATAATGGACTTGTTCAACAATTTGGAAGAAGATAATGAAGCTAATAATACCTTTATGAAGTTTGAATATATGAGAACTCATAATGATGTAGACAAAGATATACTAATAAAACTCCATTTGGACATTGTTTTTCATCTACTATCCTTGTTTGAAAACGAATGTGTAAATGGCGGAAAAGAAAGTTTAGAAGAGTTAGGAAAAATTAAAGATAAAATAAACAAACTAAATGATGACTATAAAAAACTATTGAAGGAAGGTAAGGAAAAAGATAAGGAAAATAAAGAGATAATTCAAAAGTTAAGAAATCAAGTAAAAGCCAATATGAAGAGTGGAGAAGAATTAAATAAACTTAAAGAACAAGTGGACATACAGTGTAGTAGAAACAACTTTTTACTTGGGTCAGTAAAGGAGTTGAAAAATAAAAATGATTTATTGAATAATGAATTAAAAGATTGTAAAGAAAAAATAAAAACTTATACTGATAAAATAACAAGTACAGAATTGTACTACAAATATAATTTTCAATCTAATGGAATAAATGAAAAAATATTTGGTTTGATACACAGTACACACATTGAAGTAGCAAAAATTATATTTGGCGAAGTAGAGTTTATTCATATTGATAATTGGAAAAAGCAAATTAGTAATATAAAAAAGTTATTTATACAAAGAGAAGGTATATCTACAAGAGAATTGATAAACATAAAAAAATATTGCAATAAGAACGGAATAGAGATCGTAGATACAGTTTCAATACATGATGAAAAGAAGTTAATAGAAACAATATCTGTAATTAAAAATAAGTATGAGGTGATTTAAATGGTGATGTCCCAAGAGAATAAAAATAGATTAATAAAATCAAATCAATGTTATATGGTGGGAGTATTAGCTGAAAATGAACAATTTTACCCATCAGGTGATGAACAGAAAGCTGTAACGACATTGAAAAATTCAAACAGTGTTATTTTTTTCATAAAACCATTAAGTATTGACCCAGAACCCGTAGTCGAATTAATAGACCCTGATATAGCAAATCCTTTATATATAGGTATAGACAATTCCCAAAGCAGTTGGCTTATCCCTTACACTTATAAACTAACACAAAATTTAGAACAAAAAAAACAGATAGTATATGATAAATTAAAAGACAAGCTAATTGTATTTAAACCAAAAATAAATTTTACTAATAAAGAATTAAGTGATAGGCCATATAAAAATGCAGTTGTAGTAAATGTAGAATCCGATATTAAAATTCATAAAGAAACAGAGTTTATTACTATACCTATAGTAGAAATGAGCAATACGGAATTTCAAAAGAAGATAGTAGAGGGCAGTAGAATTATACTAAGTGATTATTCGCAGCAAATGTATCCACCAGAACATATTATGTGTAACAATTATATATATTTTAATTTTCCTGAATGGACAAAATCTCCTGATGGCACAGGATGGATATGTGAAAAATTCGATAATAGAGTAAAACGTGTAAAAATGGATATAGAAAATAGTGAAATGGATGGAAAAATAATAGAAGTTAGTGGCGTTCAGGTTGTTTTTATAGAAAAAAATGCCCTTTATAATTTAGAGAAGAATGGAAAAGTAGAGGATTTGACTGACCCAATAATGGACGAAATCATATTAAATGAAAATAATGAAGGTAGTGAAAGTGACAGCAATGAAATTAATGTTAAAGAAAACATGTTTATAGATGATTTTAAAGAATTTACATTAAGAAATAATCTATGTTATTCAAAAGAGGATTTGATCAACTTGCATACTTGTGTGAAAACCAATCCACTAACAATATTAGCGGGCATGTCTGGAACAGGTAAGTCAGAATTAGCTACTGCTTATGCTAAGATGTTAAAGTGTTCTGAACAATTAAACACTCTATTATTTCTACCAATAATTCCATCATTTACAGAGCCAGGGGATTTACTTGGGTATTTGAATAATACAACGGGATTATTTATTCCTTCTGAGACAGGGCTTAGTGAATTCTTAATACATGCAAAGGATAACCCTAATTCAATGCACTTAGTAGTCTTTGATGAAATGAACCTTTCACAAGTAGAATATTGGTTTTCGCCTTTTATATCACTATTGGAAAGAAAGCCAGAAGATAGAAGATTATTTTTATATAATCCTGCAACACATTGTATAAACAAACAATCCTATCCATCTTCAATAATAATAAAGGATAATGTTAAATTTATAGGAACTGTGAACACAGATGAAACTACAAAAGACTTTTCTGACAGACTTCTTGATAGAGCCAATATAATAAATCTTAAAAAAGAAAACTTAGTAAAATTCCAACAAGAAGTTAAGGAACTAAAGCCTAATAAAATAGAAGATAAGGACTTTTCTCGTTGTGCCAGTGAAGAGGAATATCAATCATGGACAGTTAAAAGGAATTGGTCAGAGGCATATACAGATGAAGAAATAAAGTTTTTGGATGATTTACATGATTTATTGAATGAAGTCGATGACCAAAAGGGCGTATCTTTTAGAATAACTAAGAAAATTGCTGAGTATTTGTTGAATATTCCTGTTAATTTAGATGGAACTAAAATGATTTCAAAGGGAGAGGCATTTGACCTTCAAATAAAGCAGAGATTAATAACAAAAATTAAAGGTGCAGAGAAAAAGTATGGCAAGCTTATAGGTACTATGAAAGATAGTGAAAGTAAAGAGCCTACAAACAGCAAATTATTTGAATTTTTTAATTCTGAGGAAGCTTTAAAAATAAGCGATTTTAAAGTTACTAAAAAAGAAATAGTTAGAAAAGCAAGAGAATTGGGAGTATATGGATATGCAAACTAAAATAACCTTTTATGTATTTTATGGAAGTGAAATACTAACGAATATGAAGTGTTTAATTATAGATGATAGTACAAAAGAAGATTTAGGAGATACTGTTGCAACATTTGATGAATATAGCAAAATTGCTGTGAAATTTGAAAGCGATGATACTAATGCTATTCTTGAAATTGATAGTAGTATTTCAGAATATCCATTACAGTTACGTTCAAGTGATGAAGTAATCACTATATCAGAAGCAGAAGACCATGATAGCATGCTTACTCCTGGTTATTACGGTATAAATGTGATAACTACATCAAAAACCTACAGAGGGCTATACTTTGTTAATTCAAAATCAGTCACATGGGAAGGATTAATTAATCTAAGAAAGTATCTTGAAACCATTATGACCGGGTTATCACAAAACCTATACATACAAAGGATGGCAGGACAAAAGAATATATATGGTGATGAAGATTACTCTCTAAATAAAATGTATTTTTATATCAGTAATAATATTGAAAATGTTATTAATAGTGTAGGTAGTATAATTAAAAATCCGCTCACAGACATAAAAAAAGGGTATCGAGAGCAGTATTATGTGAGAAAGCAGGATATAAAAAGCCAAAGATGGTTATGTACAAAAGGATTGAGTAAAAATAAAAATATCTACACTCCAGATATTGTGCTTGAAAAACATTCTTTTCTCAATACGGATATATTAGAAAATTGTTATATAAAACAGATACTCGAAAAGACATTAGAAATGGTTCTTTTCATTGAGAATAGATACGAAATAATCCAGGCTAATTCTACAGCTATTATTAACAATAAAATAGAGATATATAAAGATAATGAATTAAGTTACAATGTATTAAAAAATGATAGGGTAGTTAGCGGAGAACATAAAGAGGGTAAAAGAAGAGAACTTAAATTTTTACAGGATGATATTAATAAACTACAGGAACATACTGTTTTTATAACTGATATGTTAACCAATTTAAAGAAAATAAAAAACATGTTACTGATATATGTCAATGAAACTTGGTTAAATGAAATAACGTATACTGGCACTGTATTAAGACCGTCACAAAAACTGCTAAGAGATAATAGATACTACCAAGTTTATGATTTTTACTTAAATATTTTAGCTATAGAGAAAAATGACACTCAAAACAGGAAACCTTACTTCCCAAGCAAAAAGACATCTAAACTCTTTGAGTATTATTCAGTATCCTTAATTATAAACATATTAAAGAGTGAGGGATTTGAGTGGCAAAGTGGTTGGTTAGCGGATAATATGGATGAAGAATTATTCAATGGTGAGATTGCAACAAACAAACCTATTATCTTGATAAAAGATAATTTAAGAGCAGAGCTTTTTTATGAAAAAGAAGTTGAAGCCAATACAACTGTAATAGATAAGAATATAAGTGATTTTGTAAGAATGAATGGAAGACACTATAAGCCTGATATTATGTTAAGTCTCTTTGATAATGAAACAGGAGACTTAATAAGTTCTATTGTTGTTGAAGTAAAATGCTGTATGAGCCGAAACCTTCAAAGCAAAAATGGTCCT
>JAYFRK010000241.1:0-5932 GCA_034925975.1 Clostridium sp. | reverse complement strand
ACTACACTAATCTTGCATTAACTTTAAACTTGCAAAACAGTGTATTGTATATAAGTTCCTTAATGCGGCAGTCCCTTTTAATAACTGCATTTACTATTAGATTTATTTTTCTACTTTTATTGCATCTACAGGGCAGGATTCTTGTGCTTCAACTGCTCCGTCTTCAGCATCTCCTGGAACTGTATCAACAATTACATGAGCTTTTCCGTCATCTCCCATATCAAAAACTTCCGGACAAATTGAAGGACATAATCCACATCCTATACAAGTTTCTTGATCTACAAAAGCTTCCATTAAAATCTCTCCCTTTCATCTTCTTATTGAAAATATAATACGTTACTATTATATTTTTACCCTTTAACTTATATAATATCACAAAAACTTATATAATCCGTAAACAATTCTATTATCATAATCTAAGCTTTTCTTTAATCCTTAAACATATATTCTTTATAAGTTTCCCATCTACCATTTTCCCAAATTAGTATGGATATATTATCAAAGTTAAATTGAAAATTAGGTGAAAAATCTGATACATAATCCCAAATCATATTAAACTTATCTTTAATTCTTTTGGACACAATAGTGCAATGAAATTTTTTATTCTTTCCATCATTATTCTTCCATTCAAGCCAATGCAAGCCTTTTAGTTCATCAATATAATCATCATGTATTTCTATAGCCTTATTAGAAGGATGAATATCCATAAATACTACATTATCTCTAAAATGACCTAAACCATTAATTTTCATTGGAGTCTTAACATTTCTTCTGCAAAATTCACTGGTAATCTCTTCTAATTCTTTAATATTATCTGATTCAAAAGGTGCCTTTATAGTAAAATGTGCAGGTAACTTTTGTCTTTCAACTTTAAACTCCCTACATACATCTTCTACAAGCTTTTCATGGAATTTTAATATATCCCCTTTTAATAAACAAACAATAACATATCTCATCCTATTATCTGTCCCTCCAGAATTTTCTAATCTTCTTCTTTTTCTTCAAAACTTCCTGTCTCAATTTTTCTTAATAAATGAATCTCATCATATATATCACTAAATAAATATTCATCTCTTTCATCTGGGCCTAAAAGCTTGATTAGTTCTATTGAATAACTAAATGAAGGAAGCCAACATACAAAAACTCCTTTTTCAATAGTAGGATTTTCTTGTTTAGTGCACTTCTCCTCTTCGTAAAACTTACAATTATTACAATACTTTTCTAGCTTCATATCTATTTTTCCTCTCCCTCTTTAGAATATGCCTTATTTAATTTAAAAATTATGTAATCTACCTATAAGTTTAAATAATTTGTTACTCTAACGCAAGTATTTAAAAAATACTTTATGTATATATGAATAGTCTTGTAAACCCTTTCATATTATGTATAAAATAAAACTTGGTTTTCTAAGGAGTGTTTTTATGTATGATAAATTAAAAAAAAGTCATAAACCCTATGCTAAAAAAATCATGTGCGAATTATATCCAGATAAATACTTAGATGTTGATTCTATTTGTTCTAAATTCGTAAAAAAACGTCATGCAATAGTACGTGCTTCAATAAAAGATTTGGAAAAGTGCGGATTGCTTAAAAGAGTTGATTCTGCAGACTCTAAAAATCAAGAAAAACTATATCAGTTATCAAATGAAGGTAAAAGTCTATTAGATACAGAAATGAGCATCATCTCAAGATGTGAATGCGAAGATTAAAGCAAAAGCCACGAAATCATCGTGGCCTTTTTATTTAGCTGTTTTGAGCATTATAAGCTTCTAAAACTCTTTGGAATTCAGCCCCTGCCCCTATTGATGCATACTCTATTTTTCCATTTCCTCTACTTACTTCTCTATATGCATTTGCACTTTCAGTTCCTGGCATTGACACAATAACATATTTATCATTGCCTATAGTAACTCTGTCTATTAACTCTAATTCAACTTTTTTCCCATATTCATTTTCTACTGTTATAGTTTGAATAGTTTCCATATGTAATTTTCCTCCTATCATATATAAAAATTATATTTTATCTCATACAATAGGGTTCTCAATTTTTAATAAATATATTTATGTTTTATATATTTTAATTTTTATTCTCTTTTAAATTCTAATAATAGCATGAATATATATTAAGCATGTTATTTCTAAATTCAAAGATTTCTTTCTTGCTTTTATCTAATATATACTTAATTTTTTCTTGGAACTTTTCTTCTAATTCATGTTTAAAAATTAAATTTAGTGCCTTATCAAAAACTCCCTCAATACTAATAAAAAACTTCTCATCTACATTTTTACATACCTCTATAAAACTTAATGCTTGGTCAATGTAATAGAACATTAATATTACTGTATTTTCAGGTACATTAGAAATTTGTTGAAATTCAATAATAGCCTCACTAATTACAGAATATTTTACCCTTTGTTCTTTACTTTCAGGAAAAATCTCATTATTTATTTTTTTCTTATACAATTCTAGTAAATTTTCTTCCAGCTCTCCATTTATCTTTAGAATATAATAGTCATTTACTTGTGGAAATATTGTAGCTAATTCTATTATCTGTTCCTGTAATTCATCTTTATTCAGCATATTTAAATATTCTTTTAGCTTAGGCTTCATCATATTAACAGACTTCTCCTTTGGATTATCCTATTTTTAATTATAATCTTTAACATATTACCTAAATAACCATAATACCATTATACCGATTTCCTTAAATTTACAAAAGCTTTTTAATAAAAAAATTAGCCCATTTATTGGGCTAAAATTGAGATATTTTATATTTTAAATATCTACTAGCATTTACTTCCACGCCTAATCACTTCAAATTTTTCTATTGTATAGCTCTCATTGGCATCTATGTCTGCTTTTTCTAGAGCTATAGCTAGCTGCTCTTCTACAGTATCCACTCCCTCTAAATCAGGAAGTAAAACTCCACTTCTAGATCCATTTTTCACAACAATACCATACTTTTTAGTGTCTAGCTCTTCTTTAGAAGCTTTTGTTGGTGTCATTAAAATATCTATAGAATATTCAAGATCTTGAAGTTCTTCTTCCTCTACAGGTGAAAATCTAGGATCTCTCATTCCTGCATCTACCGCATTTTTTATTATCTCTCTTGCTATACAATCAGTAGATGGAAAGATTGTTCCTATACATCCTCTTAATTCACCTTCTTTTTTAATTGAAACGAATACACCATGTCTATCTGTTAGCATTTTTTCATGAACTAATGGCACACTTATGTATTCACCAGTTTTTACATAGTTCTCTAAACTTGACCTTGCAAGTTTTGCATATACATCTTCACATTCTCTTATTCTCTGAATCTCTTTTTGTCTAATTTCTATAATATTATTAAATAACCTTCTATCTTTGTCTTCTTTAGTATCAAATTTCATTACTCCATATCCTATTCCAAAAGGTCCTTCATAAGATAATAAGCTTCCTTTTATTTCATATCCATCCATAATTCCAAGTAATATATAGAATGACCTAAGTCCACATTCTCCGGCACCTTTAATTAGATTTTTACTAATGTTAAATATTCCTAAAGTATCTCCAGCTTTCAATAAATCTACTATTTCTTTGTCAAACTTTTCTCCATTTTCATTAAAACCATAAGGACTTTCGTCATTTAATCTATGAGACAAATCTCCACTTGAAATTACCACTGCATCCTCTTCACTCTGTTTAACTACTTCATTTATTATCATTCCAAATTTATATAATTGTATTTTTGAAAGTAATCCATAGGTTATGTGAACAAGATTGTAATTATTATACTTTTTATTTATAAAATAAAGTGGCACCATACTTCCATGATCTAATTCAGTAGAAATTCCATATTGTCTTGAAGAATTATCATCTACTGGAACAAGTATTACATTCTCTTCAATTGATTTTTTCCTTATACTTTCTGTAAGTTCTGTGTTTATATTGATATTAAACTTAATGTTAGGAGCTCCAAAACTTGCTAAGTCTCCTTTTATATTAGGTGATGCAGAAATAGCTAGTGCATCACTAAATAATGGACCATGGGGAGTAATTATAATTATTGTTTTCGGCTTTAATTTGTTTATTTCATCTCCAATACTGTAACAAGCATTAACAGTTTCTATCGCTTTTTTTCTTCTCCTTTTCCAACTTCATCTATTATGATTGGTGGATGCGGCATTATGTAGTGTGCTAAAATCTTACCCAATTAAAACACCTCCTAACTAGAAGTTTACCACTTTGAAAAGTTTAAATACACATTATTTGTAATATGTCTATCTATATTTTTCCTACAATCTCTTTTGTATTAACTAAATCATTCACATAAACTCCCATAACCTTTTTAGTTTCTAAAGTTCTTACTTGAGCTGTTCCTGCAGTGTTATCCACTTGTTCTATCCATACTGGTTCGCCTTTGTACAATACTGTAATTTTATTTGGGCTAATCATAATCTCATGAGCTTCGTGTAAATCCATAATAATACCTCCTTAAAATTTTATATAGTATTAGAGTTATCTAAATCATATAAAGTATGTAAAATTTCAATAAAAAAATTTAGTCTAAAAAGTTTAAAAAAATTATTAACTGTCAATAATTAGAATAAAATATTTATTTTGAAAGGGGTATTAATATAAATATGAAGTCCAAGTTTAAAAAGGCTTTAATAATTATTTGTTCAGGAACAGTTTTATTTCTTGCGGTATTCTTTATGACAAGAAGCCTAAATAATTTAATAGAAGGCTCAAATAAAGACAATAATGTTATTACTGCTGAAGATACATCTTCAAAGGATAAAACCGATACTCAGCAAGAGGCACAGGCTCCAATAGAAGACAACATTCAAAGCAATAATACAACTCAAGATACAAATGAGGAAACTCAAACTTCCAGCAACGCAGCTATGGAAAAATACACTGATTATGTAGTAAAAGCTGGTGACACTCTATACAGTATTGCTAGAAAGTCAATACCATGGAAGAGCCAAGAGGAAGCAGTAAAAATTTTAGAAACAATGAATAACTTGAAAGATAGATCTGTTATTCCTGTAGGTTCTCATTTAATGATTCCCGTAAATGACATTGATACAGCAGGCTGTACTAAATATACAGTTAAATCTGGTGAAAGCTTATATAATATAGCTAAAGAATATCTTCCTAATATGGATACAAATAAAGCAGTAGATATGATTATGAAAAAAAATAATTTAACTAATGCTAATTTACTTAGCGTAGGCTTAGAAATATATATACCGAATTCGGATAGTGCTGCTGCTAATTCTGAATCCATAAAGAATAATGATAACACTAAAAAAGACAGTAATACTAAAGATACATCTAATGAAAATACTAATATAGATGATGAAGACAGAGACGATGAATAGTCTCTAATTAAATAAGCTACCATATCCCCAAGAGTATGGTAGCTTATTTATATTATTTTATATTGACAATTTCAGTACCCCATATTTCTTTAGAATACTTGAGAATTGTATTATCACTAGAAAAGCATCCGGATCTAGCGATATTTATTATACACATCTCCTGCCATTTTGAACTTTGTCTATAAAGAGAATCTATTTTTTCTTGAGCTTTAACATAAGAGCTAAAATCTTTAAATATAAAATACTCATCATTTCTATCTATCAAGTGTTCGTATATATTTTTAAATTCTGAAAGTGGCACGCCAAAATATCCATTGGATATTTGATCTACTATTTTATGAATTCTGCTATCATTAGCATAAAATTCTTTTGACCAATATCCGCCGTATTTTTCATAATTCATAACTTCTTCTGAACTTAGTCCAAATGTTATTATATTCTCTTCCCCAACCGACTCTTTTATCTCAATATTTGCACCATCTAGTGTTGCAATAGTTATAGCTCCATTCATCATAAATTTCATATTTCCTGTACCAGATGCTTCTTTTGATGCAGTTGATAT
>JAYFRK010000406.1:0-2252 GCA_034925975.1 Clostridium sp. | reverse complement strand
CTAAAAAATGAAGATATAAAGGTTTTTAAGGCAAAGGACGGAATAGATGCCTTAATGACCATTGAAGAGGAAGATATTCACCTTATATTAATGGACATAATGATGCCTAGAATGGACGGAATTAAGGCTACTTTTAAGATTAGAGAGAGTAAGAACATACCTATAATAATGCTTTCAGCTAAGTCTGAAGATATAGATAAAATACTAGGTTTAAATGTTGGTGCGGATGATTATGTTACAAAGCCCTTCAATCCATTAGAACTAGTTGCACGAGTTAAGTCCCAGCTTAGAAGGTATATGAATTTGGGAAGTCTTAAAAATAGTTCTGATGAAATAATTGTAAGGGGGCTTTCTTTAAATAAAAATACTAAAACTGTAAGGATCGACGATGAAGAAGTAAGACTTACTGCTATTGAATACAAAATACTAGAGCTTTTGATGGAAAATAAGGGGAGGGTATTTTCCATTGAAGAGATTTATGAAAAAGTTTGGAAGGAACCAGCCTACAACGCCGAAAATACAGTGGCTGTACATATAAGAAGAATTCGCGAAAAAATAGAAATAAATCCTAAAGAACCTAAATATCTTAAGGTGGTGTGGGGCATTGGGTATAAAATCGAAAAATAAAACTTTACACAAAATTGTCTTAATATTATTTTTCTATCTAATAGGACTTTCTCTTTTGCTGAGTTTTGACATCATAACTCATAAAGGATATTTTGCAAAAGAATCATACTTTAATAGTAATGCTTTTAAAAATGAAATTGATATACTCTTCCAAAATATTAGATCCATTAACACCTATTATAAAGATTATGAAAATAAACCTGATAAAGAAAAACTAAGTGAAAATGAACTCTCTTCTATAATAGAAGAAAATAATAATAACTTAAAAAAGAATCAAGATGATGTAGAAAAACTTTATATAAATTATGTAAATGAAGCAACCAAAACAGGCGATACTAAAAAAATAAATTTGCTTATTGACGCTAAAAACAAGAGACTTCAAGACTTAAAGAAAGAAAATGAAATTAATATAGCTAATTCTATAAAAAAGTTGGTGGCAAATAAAGATGCTGATTATAAACAAATTAAAGAAAGTCTATCATCAAAAGAAGATATAAAATATTATATAAAGAATAAAAATACAAAGGAAATACACACAAACTTAGAAAAAAATATAAATATAGAAAATTATATTAAGGACAATGCTCTTTATAGCATATCCTTTCCTCAAGAACTTCATAGTTCAAACTATTTTTGGTCTATGAATAATTTTTTTAAAAATTCAAATCTGGAAGGATATTTTATAGTCCCAGAAAACCTTAATAGCTATAGCCAGATTGTATCAAATTATAAATATTATAATTCCATTAGACAAAGACTTCTTTTTGAAGGTTTGCTTTTAGTCTTATCTTTAGCTTTATCATTGACTATTTTCATTATCTACTTAAAAAATAAGAATGAGATGGCATTTATTTATTTAGATAAAACTATAAAATTTCTAGAAAAAATTCCTCTGGATTTAAGAGTTTTTCTTTTTATGATTTTGCTTTTATTTATGCTTGTTTATTTTATCAATATAAACTTTTTCTATAAACCTATTAATTCTGATCATATATTTAAGCTAACCTTTATAGCTGTAATGTCCTTCTATTGGTCTATAAATATGGCAAGCTTTTATAGGATTATTAAGGATAGGAAAGAACTATCAAATCAATGGAAAAAAAGCATATTATATAGAATAAACTTCACTACTAGAAAAAGTTTTGAAAATAAAAGTACTTTTACTAATGCTTTTCTTATAACTATGTTTACCTCTTTCTTTGGATTCTTTATATGTTTAACCTTAGTGGGCATAGGTACTAATACTGAAATACTTATCTTTTTATCTATACTATATATTGGATTATATTTAATTATATATATACCATATGCCCTTAGGAAAATTGGTCTCTTTGATAAAATATTGGAAGGCTCAGAAGAAATATTATCTGGCAACTTAAATCATACTATAAATGAAAAAGGCAGCGGTAAGCTTTTAAGACTGGCGAGCAATATTAATAACATGAAAATAGGCTTTAAAAAATCAATAGAAAGCCAAATGAAAAGTGAGAGACTTAAATCAGAACTTATAACAAATGTCTCCCACGATCTTAAAACTCCTCTGACTTCTATTATCAACTATGTAGACTTACTAAAGAGAGAAGGCTTATCCAAAGAAGAAATGGAAGGATATATAAGCATTCTAG